>NZ_VTTK01000080.1:0-4829 GCF_008365135.1 Azospirillum sp. Sh1
CTCGGCTTCGGCCACCCCCATCAGGCCGCTGTCGGGCTCGACGTCGGCGAAGGCGACCTCTGCCCCGGCATGGCGGGGGGGGGGGGGGGGGGGGGGGGGGGGGGGGGGGGGGGGCCCCCCCCCCCCCCCCCCCCCCGGGGGGGGGGGGGGGGGGGGGGGGGGGGATGCATCGCGTGCCTTCCCAAAAGTCCCGCCACGCATCCCCCTCACCCTCCCCATGCTGCGCATGGGTCCCCTCCCTCTCCCCGGGGGAGAGAGGGCGATTTAGGGGAAGAGGGCCCTTCAACTCCCTGGCGCCCGCGGCGCGCTCCAGCCCCGCATAACGCTGACCACGCGCAGCACGAACACCGCCAGCGCGCCGACCACCGCGACCGGAACCGGCGGCAGGTCCAGACGATTGCCGGCGATCACCACCGCCGCCCCCAGCAGGGAGGCCATGGCGTAGATCTCCTCGCGCAGCACCCGCGGCACCTCGGCGACCAGCAGGTCGCGCATCGCCCCGCCGCCGCAGGCGGTCAGCGCCCCCAGCAAGGCGGCCGGCAACGGGCTCAGCCCGTAGGACAGCGCCTTGCCGCAGCCGGCGACGGTGAACAGCGCCAGCCCGGCGGCGTCCAGCACCATCACCGGCTTGCCCAGCCGGTTGATCGGCTTGTGGAATAGGAAGGCGGTCACCCCGGCGGCCAGCGCCACCATCAGATAGCGGTCGTCATGCAGGCTGGCCGGCGGCACTGCGCCGATCAGCAGGTCGCGCACCACGCCGCCCGCCAGCGCCGCGGCCAGCGACAGCACCATCACCCCGAACAGGTCCAGCCGCTTGCGCACCGCCAGCGTGCCGCCGCTGAGGCCGAAGACGAACACGCCGATGAAATCCATCACCGTCAGCAGGGCGGAGAGGTCGGTCGGCATCGGAATGGGAAGCGGCGGCATGGGACGAACTCGGCGGAGGGTGTGTGCCCGCCGATTGAGCACGGCCGCCCCCGTCGCGCCAAGTGAAACCTCCGCTACACCGTGTCGGGCGCCGACAGCCGGATGCTCATCCGCCGCGCCTCCAGCATGAAGGCGCGGGTCATCTGCAACAGGTCGGTGCGCCAATAGAGCTGGGTCAGCGGCTCGTCCAGGAAGTTTTCCGGCAGCATGGCGTAGCAATAGGTCTCCACCACCCGGATGTCCTGCTTCCACGGATCGACGCCGTCGCGCCAGCCGATGGTCCAGCCGGCATGGCCGGCGCCGATGGCCCAGCGTTCGAAATGCGGGGCGATGGTGTTGCTGTCGATGGGGTCCTTCACCGGCACCTGATAGATGGCGACGAAGCGCCAGACATTCAGTTGAAGCCGCATCAGCAGCGAATCGCCGAAGGCGCCGATGCGATAGATGCAGTCGGGGGAGCCGGGGGCGTGGCTGAAGCCGACCTCCGCCCGCCGCAACTCGGCCAGCGGCGTGGCGGACGGGGCGTCGGCCAGCGGCGGCGTCTCATACTCCACGGCACGCAGATCCTCGACCACGTCATGGGTCAGCAGGTGGGAAACGCGGCTCTGCGCCTCGGCGATGGTCAGGCGGGTCAAGGGGGCGGTCCCTTTCTGCTGGTGGCTGAGGGTCAGGACACGAACGCCCCATCCGGTGTTTTGTTCATGAGTCTGCGGCTCTGCGTCGATAGGCCCCTTGACCTTCCAATGGCTGGAAGCTCCATATCACTCCATGCCGAGCGGAATCGAAGGAGAACCGGCATGACCACGACCCAGCACAACATCAGCCCGACGGCGGCCCCCGCCGGCCCGATGGCCGAACTCGACCTTGGCGTGTCAGGCATGACCTGCGCCTCCTGCGTCCGCCGGGTGGAGAAGGCGCTGGGCCGGGTGCCGGGCGTCACCGCCGTCTCGGTCAATCTGGCGACGGAGCGGGCGCGGCTGACCTTCGCCGGGCCGCCGGACGTCAAGGCCGCGGCCGACGCGGTCGAGGCCGCCGGCTACCATGCCGAAAAGCGGGAGTTCGACCTGTCGGTCACCGGCATGACCTGCGCCTCCTGTTCCGGCCGGGTGGAGAAGGCGCTGAGCCGGCTGCCGGGTGTCGACCAGGCTTCGGTCAATCTGGCGACCGAGCGCGCCCATGTCGTCGCCTATGCCGGCAGCGTCGACATCGCCGATCTGGTCGCGGCGGTGGAGAAGGTCGGCTATGGCGCCGCCCCCGTCGATGAGGGCGGTGAACAGGCGGAGGAGGAGGCGCGGGCCGGCCGCAGCCGGCGCGAGCTGCACCATGTGCTGATCGCCGCGGCACTGTCGCTGCCGCTGCTGGCCGGCATGGTCGGCGACCTGTTCGGGGCCGACTGGATGCTATCGGGCTGGGTCCAGTTGATCCTTGCCAGCATCGTGCAGTTCTGGCTCGGGGCGCGCTTCTACCGCGCCGGCTGGAACGCGGTGCGGGCGGGGGCCGGCAACATGGATTTGCTGGTCGCGCTCGGCACCTCGGCGGCCTGGGGGCTCAGCCTCTACCTGATGCTGACCGCGCCCACAGGCCATGGGGACGGGCACGAGCCGCACCTCTATTTCGAAGCCTCCTCCGTCCTCATCACCTTCGTGCTGTTCGGCAAATGGCTGGAGGCGCGGGCCAAGGGCCAGACCGCGGCGGCGATCCGCGCGCTGATGGACCTGCGCCCCGCCACCGCCCGCCTGCGCCGCGACGGGGTGGAGACCGAGGTGCCGGTGGAGCGTGTCCATGTCGGCGACCATGTGGTGGTCCGCCCCGGCGAGCGGGTGCCGGTCGACGGCCGGGTGGTCGAGGGCTCCGGCGGCGTCGACGAATCGATGCTGACCGGCGAGAGCCTGCCGGTCGACAAGGAACCGGGCGCCCGCGTCACCGGCGGCTCGATCAACGGCGACGGCCTGCTGGTGGTGGAGACCACGGCGGTCGGCACCGAAACCATGCTGGCGCAGATCGTCCGCATGGTGGAGGGCGCCCAGGCGTCGAAGGCGCCGATCCAGCGGCTGGTCGACCGGGTCAGCGCGGTGTTCGTCCCGGCGGTGCTGGCGGTGGCGGCGCTGACGCTCGCCGGCTGGTGGATCGTCGGCGGCGATCTGGAGACCGCCATCGTCACCGCCGTTTCGGTTCTGGTCATCGCCTGCCCCTGCGCGCTCGGTCTGGCGACGCCGACCGCGATCATGGTCGGCACCGGCGTCGCCGCCCGCCACGGCATTCTCATCAAGGATGCGGAGGCGCTGGAACGTGCCCATGCCCTGACCGCCGTCGCCTTCGACAAGACCGGCACGCTGACGGAGGGAAAGCCGCGCGTCACCGACCTGATCCCGGCCGAAGGCGTCGATGGCGAAACCCTGCTGCGCCTCGCCGCCGCGCTCCAGGCCGGCAGCGAGCATCCGCTGGCCCATGCGCTGCGCGACCGCGCCAAGGCGGCCGGCATGGCGACGGAACCGGTGAGCGACTTCCGTGCGCTGGCCGGCCGTGGCGTCGCCGGCACGGTGGCGGGGCGCCGCCTGCAACTCGGCAACGCCCGTGCGGTGGAAGAGGCCGGCTTGCAACCGGGACCGCTGGCCGAACCGGCCGAAGCGCTGGCGGCGACCGGCCGCACCCTGTCCTGGCTGATGGAGGTCGGCGAGCTTCCGCGCCTGCTCGGCCTCGTCGGCTTCGGCGACACGGTGAAGGACAGCGCGGTCACCGCCGTCGCCTCGCTGAAGGCGCAGGGGGTGGAACCGGTGATGGTGACCGGCGACGGCTGGGGCGCCGCCCGCTCCGTCGCCGCGGCGCTGGGCATCGAGCGGGTGTTCGCCGAGGTGCTGCCCGGCGACAAGGCCGCCGTCGTCGCGACGCTGAAGGGGGAGGGCAAGGTCGTCGGCATGGTCGGCGACGGCATCAACGACGCACCGGCGCTGGCCGCCGCCGATGTCGGCATCGCCATGGCGACCGGCACCGACGTGGCGATGCACAGCGCCGGCGTCACCCTGATGCGCGGCGATCCCAGGCTGGTCGCCGGGTCCATCGACGTGTCGCGGCGGACCTATTCCAAGATCCGGCAGGGTCTGTTCTGGGCCTTCGCGTACAATGTGGTCGGCATCCCGCTGGCGGCGTCGGGCAACCTCAGCCCGGTGCTGGCGGGGGCGGCGATGGCGCTGAGTTCGGTCAGCGTGGTGGTGAACGCCCTGACCCTGCGCGGCTGGACTCCGCCGAAGAACGGAGACGCATGATGAAGGACGGCATGACCATCGGCGACGCCGCCAAGGCGTCGGGCGTCAACGCCAAGCTGATCCGCTATTACGAATCCATCGGTTTGATTCCGGAGGCCGGGCGGACGGCGTCGGGCTATCGCGTCTACAGCGACCGTGACGTGAATGTGCTGCGCTTCGTCAAGCGGGCGCGGACGCTGGGCTTCGGGATCGAACGCATCCAGAAGCTGGTCGGGCTGTGGCAGGACCGTTCCCGCTGCAGTTCGGAGGTGAAGCGGATCGCGCTCCAACACATCGACGAGTTGGAGGCGAAGATCGCCGAGCTGCAGGCGATGCGCGACAGCCTGCACGAGCTTGCCGACGCCTGCCACGGCGACGAGCGGCCGGACTGCCCGATTTTGAAGGATTTGGCGTCGTGAGGCCCTCTCACCCCCCGCCAAGTCCCCTCTCCCCCCCGGGGAGAGGGTTAGGGTGAGGGGGACGCGCGGCGTGGCTCTTCAAGGGATGCGCAGTCCCGGTACCCAATAAATCCACCCCATGCACCCCCCCCCCCCCCCCCCCCCCCCCCCGGGGGGGGGGGGGGGGGGCCCGGGGTGGGAGGGGGGTACTTATCGCCTTCTCTTTTGGGCGTGGGGGTGGTGTGTGGTGCGGTCGCCCCCC
>NZ_VTTK01000081.1:0-4338 GCF_008365135.1 Azospirillum sp. Sh1
AGCTGGCGAGGCCGGTGCGCACCGTGTCGGTGCCCTGGCCGGCCAGTTCGGTGACGATGTCGCCCGCGTTGTCGACGATGTAGGTGTCGTTGCCGGTGCCGCCGACCAGCGTGTCGGCCCCGGCTCCGCCGTCCAGCGTGTCGTTGCCGGCATCGCCGGTCAGGCTGTCGTTGCCCGTACCGCCGGTGATGAAGTTGTTGCCGGTGTTGCCGGTTCCGGTGAAAGCCGCAGTGCCGGTGTAGACGAGGTTCTCGACATTGGCCGCCAGGGTGTAGCTGGCGAGACCGGTTCGCACCTCGTCGGTGCCCTCCCCGGCGGTCTCGACGATGACGTCGCCAGCGTCGTTCACGAGGTAGGTATCATTGCCAGCCCCGCCGCGCAGGGTGTCGATCCCGGCACCTCCATCCAGCGTGTCGTTGCCGGCGCGACCGTACAGCAGATCGCTACCGCTTCCGCCAATCAGCCAATTGGCAGTCGCATCGCCTTCCAAAGTATCGTTGCCGCTGCCGCCTTCCAGATTCTCGATAGCGATCAGGATGTCGCCCTTGGCATCGCCGGAATATCCACGTCCGGCAGCCAGATCGACATGAATGGCAGCGCTCGCCCCGGCATAGCTCACCGTGTCGGTTCCGCTTCCGCCGTCCAGCAGATCAGCCCCACGGCCGCCATTCAAAGTGTCGTTGCCATCCCCGCCCATCAGTGTGTCGGCATCGAAGGCAGTCAGCGAAACCGTAACCTGGGCCCCGCCGAACCCGACGATGTCGGCAGCGCCGTCGCCGTTGATGTCACCAAGCAAGCGGGGCGCCTGATCCTGCGAAGACCACCCGCTTCCCGTGAACTGGCTTCCGATGCTGTATTGCGGGCCGAAACGGCCATCCGCCTGCCCCTCCATCACGAAGACGCCGCTCGATCCGAAGCCGACGATGTCGGCGTACCCGTCACCGTTAATATCCGCAAGCTGGCGGGGCGTCGCATCCTGGCTGGTCCAGCCGGCAGCCGTACCGAAGCCGGCAGCCACCTGCCCCAGGTCGAGGAAAGTGCCATCACTCTGCCCAAGGGCGACCTGGATGCCATTGGCAGCGAAGCCCACAACGTCGCTACGCCCGTCGCCGTTCACGTCACCAATGAGGCGCGGCGTGGTGTTCTGGCTGGCCCACCCATTGCCAGCAAACGCGACCGAAGCCTGGAACATCGCGCCGAAGGTGCCATCGGCCCCGGCAAGTGCGACATAAGTCCCCGAGTTGGAAAATCCAACGATGTCGGCCCGTCCGTCGCCATTCACATCCGCCAAAGCACGCGGAGTGGCGTCTTGGCCCGACCAGCCTTGCCCAGTGGTGAATTGGTTACTGGCGACATAGGCGGTGCCGAATGTACCGTTCGCGCGGCCAGGCAGAACATAGACGCTGGCGCCGCCGAATGCGACGACATCGGCCCGCCCGTCGCCATTCACGTCCGCCATCAGACGGGGATAGGCCGATTGCGAGGTCCAGCCCGAAGAGGTGCCATAACCGGAGACGACCTGACCGATCGTCGCGAATGTACCATCCTGCTGGCCGATGGCTACGGTGATTCCGACACTGCTGAACGCGATGAGATCGTCCTGTCCGTCGCCGTTCACATCGGCAAGCAGGCGGGGATAGCTGTTCTGGGAAGTCCATCCGCTTGCCGAAGTGAAGCCGGAAATCGCCGGCCTGGCGGTGGACATCGCCGTATCAGTATCGAGTAGCAAGTCGTCGCTGGCTCCTCCGAGCAGTTGGTCCTGTCCGGCGCCACCAAGAAGCGTATCATTTCCAGCGCCGCCATCCAGGATGTCACCGTTCGCGCCGCCATTCAGGGAGTCGTTACCGCCCAGGCCAGTGATCTGGTCATGCCCCGTCCCACCGGTCAGCGTATCGGCCCCCTCCGTTCCGGAGAGGAGCGTGTAGGTGGGAGCGGTGAAGTCACCGGTAAAGACGCGGGTGGCGATGCCGTTGCCATAGGCGTCTGGCGTCGACCAGCTTGCAACGAAGCCGCCATCCTGGCGGGCAGACAGAACCGGCTGACCTTGCGATCCCATGCGTGTGTAGCTGAGAGCGAATTCTCCACCGATGCGGCTGCCGTCCGCGGCAAAGCGTTGGGCCATCGCGCCATAGCTGTTGCCGTCTGCCGTCGATGATGTCCATGCGACAACGAAGCCGCCATCTGCCAAAGCGACCACGGACTGGGCGTTCTGATCGCCTTCGGTCCAGCTGTTGATCTGGAACTCAGCTCCCGCAGGGGTCCCATCGGCAGTGAAGCGGCGGCCGAACATGCCCCAACCATCGCCATCCAGACCATTGCTGGCCGACCAGGTCACAACCCAGCCGCCGTCGGCCAGGACGGCGACTCGCGGTGTGACCTGGCTTGCTGGAACCGTGGCCGTATGCACCTGAAATTCGCTTCCGGCCGCAGCGCCGGAGGCGTCGAAACGCTTGGCATAGATGCCGCCACCGCTGCCGTCTTGACTATCGGAATACCAAGTGACGATAAAGCCCCCTCCGGGTAGCGCCTTGATATCCGGTTCGTATTTGCTGAAGCCGTTGGCGGTCGTTACCTGGGTGCGGGAACCGATCGGCGTTCCCGCAACACTCAAATGCTGTGCATATATGTCGTACTGTGAGCCGGCAGTGTCGGTGTACGTCACCATCAGCGATCCATCCGTGAGCAACGCGGCGGACGGCTGCGAACTCCCCGAGGCGTCTACGACAAACTGCGCACCGACCTTGGAGCCATTGGCATCGAATCTCTGGCCCTGGATCGAATAATTGCTGGCGATGTTGCCGTAGAGGAATTCCGACCAGAAGACAGCGAATCCGCCATCGGCAAGTGCCACGACATGTGATTGGATTTGATTGTTCGGTGTCGATGCATTGACTTGGAATTCACCACCCACCGGATTGCCCACCGCATTGAAACGCTGGGCGAAAATGCCAAGGCCGGCATTATCCTGATGGCGCCCTGACCCATCAAATGCGCCAGATGTCCATGTGACCACATACCCCCCGGAGGAAAGCACCGTGATCGAACTGTCAACCTGATCGTCCAGCGTGTAGGTGCTGGCCCAGCGTTCCGGTAGCGCGGTTAGTGTCATTCTGAAACCCCCAATCAAATACCCCTGCTAAAATCAACGCATTCGACAACAAAAATCAATATTATGTGCAACCTTGAATCATAGTTTTGGGATTTTCCGGATAAGAAATATCGGTAAGATACATAATATACACGCATAATGTGCGCTAATGTGCTTGTTCCTTAGAACAAACATAAAAGATGGATCAAAGCATTTAAGGGAACTTACTGGATTATCGGTATCCGTAGGTCCGCCAGACCGCCGTTTGGCGGTCAGCCGCTCAAGTGTCCGGAAACCCGCACCGACGACGGCTTTCCGGACAAATTGATTGTCGGACGGATTTCCGGACAAGCCTGAATGCCTTCAGGAAGGAAAGCGGCGGCCTGCAACGTGACGGTCGCGGCCCCTTTCGCGACAGCGATCGGACCGGCCGCTCCCTTTCGTGCAGCTATTCTGGGCGGATTAGATCCTGGCTCAACGACGCCGGAGCTTGATTTCATTCTCTAAGATTTTGAAGAAAATGTCCAAACTCCCCCTTGCACGAAGCTTCAACGCCACCATATCTCACTCCACGAAATAGCCGCAGCGTGTTTGAGGAATCACCAACCGGGCATCTGGTAAAAAATCCTCGACAGTTGGCCCATTGTGTGAAGGCGGCTACCGGAAGGGACCCTCACACAAGGAATAGGGAGGTGCAAGTGATTGCACATTTCTATTTCGAAGCCAAACGGTCGAATGGGATGAGTTTTAGTCTTACCATTCGGGTGGAAACCATCCGTTTGGCTTCGATTATCGCTCTGATCTCTCGGCTGTTCTAAAAAGAAAGGGCACCTCCCTGTGAGGTGCCCTTTCTTTTTATCTGGGAAGGCCACTGATCCTCCCTCCCAGGACAAGCACCAGGGCGGCTTCAGCCGCGCCTTTCTGCAACAGCGGTCGGCGCCCCAGCCGCTCCTTTACGCGACAGATTTCGAACCCGGGAAGGCCGACGATGCGTCGTTGTGATCTGCCCGTTGCCCGCTTCCGAGTTCGTCCAGGACGTGCTGGTATTCGCCCGGTGGAAGGGCACGTGCATCCTCGGCCATGTGCCGTAAGGCAGCGAGGCCGGCCTCGGTAAACCGAGCCCGCAGCCAATGGCTGCCGTCATCCCGCAACTCCAGCAACCCACGGTCCAGCTGAGCTGGTCCCCATTTCCCGGACAGTCGGATAAGCTTGGTTCGCCCATCAGGAAGGACGGACCCGATGACGGGGAA
>NZ_VTTK01000082.1:0-4259 GCF_008365135.1 Azospirillum sp. Sh1
GGGTGTAGCTGGCGAGACCGGTTCGCACCTCGTCGGTGCCCTCCCCGGCGGTCTCGACGATGACGTCGCCAGCGTCGCTCACGATGTAGGTGTCATTGCCGGCACCGCCGCGCAGGGTGTCGATCCCGGCGCCACCGTCCAAAGTGTCGTTTCCGGCACCGCCCTGGAGGATGTTTGCCAACCCATTGCCGGTCCCGGTGAAGGCTCCGCTGCCGATGAAGGTCAGGTTCTCGACGTTGGCGCCCAGGGTGTAGGCGTTCAGCGTCGTGCGCACCTCGTCGGTGCCTTCGTTAGCCAGTTCGGTCACCACGTCGCTGACATTATCGACGACATAGACATCGTCACCGATGCCACCCACCAACGAATCCGTTCCGCTTCCACCATCCAGCGTGTCGTTGCCCGTACCACCGATCAGGGTGTCGTTCCCTGCGCCACCGAATGCAGTGAGTGGTCCGGACAGTGACGTCCACAGACGATCATTGCCGACATTCCCATAGACCACCTCAAAACCACTGCCACCAACGTCCAGGGTCAGGGCCGTTGGGGAGTCGAAAATCAGCGTGTCGACACCAGCGCCCCCGATGAAAACATCCCCCGCGCCTCCGACAATGGTGTCATTTCCGTTGCCTCCGTCGAGGTAATCGGAACTCCCGTTGCCCTGAAGCAGATCATCTCCATCGAGCCCGAAGATCCGAGTTCGGTTAATGCCTGCGACAAGCGTGTCGTTGCCCAAGCTGCCATACAGGGTGTCGTAGGGGAAAGCCGTCTTCAAAACCCGCGACTGGATCCCCTGGCTGCTCCCATCCGGAGAAGCCCAGGCAGTGACGATGCTGCCGTCGTCGCGGACGGCCATGGCTTGCTGATACTGGTTGCCCGCGGTCGTATCGGTCAGGAGGAACTCGCCGCCGACACGCACGGCATTGGCGTCGTAACGCTGCCCGAATATACCGGCACCGCTGCCATCCTGGTTGTCGCCTGCCGAATACAGCACCAGGAAACCACCGTCGGGCAAGGATGCCATCCGGCTGTCGTACTGATTGGCAGCAGTTGCGGTGTTGACCAGGAATTCCCCGCCGACCTTGCCTCCGGCCGCGTTGTAGCGTTGTCCGAAGATGCCGTTCCCGCCACCGTCCTGATTGGCCGAGGTCCAGGTCACGACGAAGCCACCGTCGGGCAGCGCCACCGCGCTCGGCAGCTGCTGGTCATAGGCGGTGGTCGCATTGACCTGGAAGACACTCCCCTGCATCGCTCCGGTCGCATCGAACCGTTGCCCAAAGATGCCCGTGCCGCTGCCGTCCGGCTTCTTCCACAAGGCAACGAAGCCGCCATCGGTCAAGCCCGTGATCGTCGGCGACCAATTCACCCCCACCCCGCCCCCGACGGTGCCGACCAGGAAGTCCTGGCCGACCGCGGCTCCCGCAGCATCGAAGCGGCGGGCGTTGATCGACTGGACGGTTCCGTCCGCGTTCATGGTGAACCAAGAGACGAGGTGTCCACCGCCGGCAAGCGGACTAACCGTAGGCCAAATCTGGCTTCCAGCAATGGTAGAATTGACGGTGAACTCGCTACCAGACGCGTTTCCGGCCGCGTCATAGCGCTGACCGACGATGTCGACATTTGGATTTGCCCCGGTCTGCCAGTAGACGACGAAGCTACCGTCGGAGTTGGCCAGGACCGTCGGCATCGCCTGGTCCCCAGCGGTGGTGGTGTTGATGCGGAACTCGCCGCCGACAGGATTGCCGGACGCATCCAGCCGACGCCCATACACGCCGGCGCCGCTGCCATCCTGGCCCATGGACATCCAGACGATCACCGAGCTGCCGTCGTGGAAGGAGGCGATGTTGGGAACGCTTTGGTCGTTCGCCGTCGTCGTGTTCACCCAGCGCTCGCCACTCGGCAAAATTCCGGGGAGTACCGGAGCGATGATGCGCGACTGGATCCCCTGGCTGCTCCCATCTGGAGAAGCCCAGGCGGTGACGATGCTGCCATCGTCGCGGACGGCCATGGCTTGCTGATACTGGTTGCCCGCGGTCGTATCGGTCAGGCGGAACTCGCCGCCGACACGCACGGCATTGGCGTCGTAACGCTGCCCGAATATACCGGCACCGCTGCCGTCCTGGTTGTCGCCTGCCGAATACAGCACCAGGAAACCACCGTCGGGTAAGGATGCCATCCGGCTGTCGTACTGATTGGCAGCGGTTGCGGTATTGACCAGGAATTCCCCGCCGACCTTGCCTCCGGCCGCGTTGTAGCGTTGTCCGAAGATGCCGTTCCCGCCACCGTCCTGATTGGCAGAGGTCCAGGTCACGACGAAGCCACCGTCGGGCAGCGCTACCGCGCTCGGCAGCTGCTGGTCATAGGCGGTGGTCGCATTGACCTGGAAGACGCTTCCCTGCATCGCTCCGGTCGCGTCGAACCGTTGCCCAAAGATGCCCGTGCCGCTGCCGTCCGGCTTCTTCCACAAGGCAACGAAGCCGCCATCGGTCAAGCCCGTGATCGTCGGCGACCAATTCACCCCCACCCCGCCCCCGACGGTGCCGACCAGGAAGTCCTGGCCGACCGCGGCTCCCGCAGCATCGAAGCGGCGGGCGTTGATCGACTGGACGGTTCCGTCCGCGTTCATGGTGAACCAAGAGACGAGGTGTCCACCGCCGGCAAGCGGACTAACCATAGGCCAAATCTGGCTTCCAGCAATGGTAGAATTGACGGTGAACTCGCTACCAGACGCGTTTCCGGCCGCGTCATAGCGCTGACCGACGATGTCGACATTTGGATTTGCCCCGGTCTGCCAGTAGACGACGAAGCTACCGTCGGAGTTGGCCAGGACCGTCGGCATCGCCTGGTCCCCAGCGGTGGTGGTGTTGATGCGGAACTCGCCGCCGACAGGATTGCCGGACGCATCCAGCCGACGCCCATACACACCGGCGCCACTGCCATCCTGGCCCATGGACATCCAGACGATCACCGAGCTGCCGTCGTGGAAGGAGGCGATGTTGGGAACGCTTTGATCATTCGCCGTCGTCGTGTTGACCCAACGCTCAGACTGAAAAGTCCATGAACTCAAGACGGACGCCATTGATGCTTCTCCTGAAAATCTTCTGGTTTTATTTTCTGATTGTGCATTCGAATACTTGTCCGCCAGAGCACCCTTTGACGGACAACCGGCAACGAGGCCGCAGCCCCGGTATCAGGCCGATGGCACCACCCAGATGTCAGTTGCCGACAGCGAGCGGACGTTCAGCATGGCAATGGTCGTTGCCGACATTGCACCATTCCCGTCGGGATCGTAGGACAAAGCTCCTGTGGTGGTGTTGAATACGAAGCGGTCGTCGGCGTCGCCCGGTGCGTTAAGTGCAAAGCGGGCGGTGTCGAGCTGGCCAATCGGCAAGTTGCCGAAGCTGGAGCCGACGACTTCGATCCGATCCTGACCGGCTTGGAAATCGGTGATGGTGTCCAGCCCTTGGTTCTGTCCAGTAAAGAGGAACCGATCTGCTCCCGCCCCTCCGGTGAGGGTGTCTGCGCCAGACGAACCGAATAGCGTATCGCTGCCAGTCGTGCCGACGTAGTTCCCTTGTGATGTCGTGTTTGTCGTGTAGGTTCGCATAGCGATTTCATAGTCGCTGCTGCTTGCTGTCGACAGATCGGGGCGGATCCAAACAGCAGTGAATCCCCCATCGGGACGCGCAGAAAGTTCAGGGTAAGCGGCATCGGCAGCCGATGCCGGACTGATCTGGAACTCCCCTGCCGTCGGAGTGCCGTCCGCATTAAATTTCCGCCCAAAAAGAGAATAGCTGCCAGGGCTGTTCCGATTTCCCCAGCTCACCATGAATGTGCCGTCAGCCAAGCCCGTTACCGCAGGCTGGTACTGATCATAGGCCGTCGTCTGGTTGATCAGGCGCTCCCCTCCCCGGCGGGTTCCGTCGGCGTTGAAGACTTGGCCGTAGACACCAGTGAAGTTTCCGTCCTGTCCAGCAGACTGCCAGACCACGACCCATCCGCCGTCGGTCAACGCGGACACGGCGGCATAGGTCTGATCACCGCTGGTATAGCTGTTCACCCGGGTCTCCAAACCGACCGGGTTGCCGGCAGCGTCGTAACGCTGCTGATACATTCCGCTTCCGCTGCCATCCTGGGCACCGCGCGACTCCCAGGTCACGACCCAGCCACCGTCCTTCAATGCGACCACTTGGCTGAAGCCCTGCCAGTCGGTCAGGGTGGTGTTCACCCGCGTCTCTGAGCCAAACGGATTGCCGGCAGCG
>NZ_VTTK01000083.1:0-4184 GCF_008365135.1 Azospirillum sp. Sh1
GTGGACACCAACGCCAATGGCGACGCGGTGATCGTCTATGGCACCAGCGACATCGTCACTCTGGTCGGCATCCAGCCTGCCGCGGTATCGAGCGCTTGGTTCGTGACGCTCTGAACCGGCAATGGGGGGAGACTCAGGTCTCCCCCCGCTCGTCCCAGGCACCAGCCATCTTCCCATCGAGCGAACAGCAGACCAGCGGATGAGCAACATCATCTTGCTCAACTCAGGCAAGAATTGACTTCATGTGCGGTCCATTCGTACAGCTAACTCTCCAATCGCTTGGGGGAGCGCTGTCCGATGTCCATCCTGACGGGTACCAGTGGGAACGATACGATCATCGGTGGCTTGGCCGATGACGCGCTGTACGGTCTGGATGGCGATGATCGCCTCGATGGTGCCGGGGGCGCCGACAGCTTGTTCGGCGGGACCGGCAACGACACTCTGAGCGGCGGCCCAGCCGATGCGGTGGTTGGCGCCACCCTGGCCGGTGGCAGCGGCGACGACCTCTACCTGATCACCAACCCGCTCGACCAGATCGTCGAGGCGGCGGGAGACGGCACCGACGAGGTCCGCACCGACCTCGCCGCCTATACTCTGGCCGATGGGGTCGAGCACCTCACCTACACCGGCTCGGCCGCCTTCGCCGGCACTGGCAACGCCCTCGACAACCGCCTCACCGGTGGCGCCGGGGCCGACAGCCTGGTCGGCCTGGACGGCAACGACACGCTCGATGGTGGCCTGGGCGCCGACACCCTGGTCGGCGGGCTGGGTGACGACGTCTATCTCGTCGACGACAGCGGCGACGTCGTCATCGAACTGTCCGGCGAAGGGACCGACGAGGTCCGCACCACGCTCACCGCCTATACCCTCGGCGCCAACATCGAGTCGCTGACCTTCACCGGCACCGGCGCCTTCAGCGGCACCGGCAACGAGCTGGACAACCGCCTCCAGGGCGGAGCGGGCAACGACACCCTGGCCGGCGGGCTGGGTCTCGACACGCTGGTCGGTGGGGCCGGCAACGACGTCTACATCATCGACGATGCGGCCGATCTGGTGGTGGAGGCCGTCGGCGAGGGCATCGACGAGGTGCGGACCTCGCTGTCCGCCTTCACCCTGGCGGCCAATGTCGAGGTGCTGACCTACACCGGTACCGGCAGCTTCTCCGGCACCGGCAGCGCCGGCAACGACACCCTGCGCGGCGGGGCGGGCGACGACACGTTGGCGGGGGCTGCCGGCAACGACTGGCTCGATGGCGGTGCGGGGGCGGACAGCCTGATCGGCGGCAGCGGCAACGACACCTACATCGTCGACCAAGCCGGTGACCAGGTGGTCGAACTGGCCGGCGAAGGCAGCGACACGGTACGCAGCGCCATCGACTACACGCTGGGCGCCAATGTCGAGGCGCTGGTGCTGACCGGTGGCGCCCTCACCGGCACCGGCAACGACCTCGACAACAGCCTGACCGGCACGGCAGCGGACAATGTCCTGATCGGCCTGGACGGCAACGACACGCTGAACGGCGGGGCGGGGGCCGACACCCTGATCGGCGGGGCCGGAAACGACACCTATGTCATCGACAACATCGGCGATGTGCTGATCGAACTGCCGGGCGAGGGCATCGACACCGTGCAGAGCTCGATCAGCCACACCTTGCTGGCCGACTTCGAGAACCTGACGCTGACCGGCTCGGCCGCCATCTCCGGCACCGGCAACGCGGCCAACAATGCGATCACCGGCAATGGTGCCGCCAACCTGCTGACCGGTCTGGAGGGCGACGACACGCTGAACGGCGGCGGCGGGGCCGACACCCTCATCGGCGGCAGCGGCAACGACCTTTATGTCGTCGACAACGCGGGTGACGTGGTGGTCGAACTGGAGGGCGAGGGCACCGACACGGTCAGCGCCTCGGTCAGCTGGACCCTGGGCGCCAATGTCGAGAACCTGACGCTGACCGGCTCGGCGGCGATCAGCGCCACCGGCAACGAGCTGAACAACGTGCTGACCGGCAACAGCGGCGCCAACGTCCTGGACGGCGGGCTGGGCGCCGACAGCATGGCCGGCGGGGCCGGCAATGACGTCTACATTGTCGACGACACCGGCGACGTGGTGACGGAGCTGGCCGGCCAGGGCAGCGACGAGGTCCGCACCAGCCTGTCGGTCTACGCGCTGGGCGCCAATGTCGAGCTGCTGACCTACACCGGCAGTGGCCCGTTCACCGGCACTGGCAACGATCTGGCCAACCGTCTGGCCGGGGCCGGCGGTGATGACAGCCTGTCGGGGGGAGCGGGCAACGACACGCTGATTGGTGGAGCCGGGGCCGACACGCTGGACGGCGGAACGGGAACCGACACCGCCAGCTATGCGACGGCTGCGGCCGGCGTCGTGGTCGATCTGGCGGGCGGCGTCGGTACGGCGGGCGATGCAGCCGGCGACGTGCTGCTGTCGATCGAGAACCTGACCGGCTCGGGCTTCGCCGATACGCTGGCGGGCGATGCCGGGGCCAACCTTCTCGACGGCGGGGCGGGAGCCGACAGCCTGACGGGCGGGGCCGGCAATGACACCCTGATCGGCGGAGCCGGGTCCGACACGCTGGATGGCGGCTCGGGCAGCGACACCGCCAGCTACGCCGCCTCGGCCGCGGCGGTGGCGGTGGACCTCGCCAGCGGCAGCGGCACGGTGGGTGACGCCGCGGGCGACGTGCTGCTGTCGATCGAGCATCTGACCGGCGGGGCTGGCAACGACACACTGCGCGGTGACGGTGGCGCCAACCGGCTGGACGGCGGTGCCGGCAACGACGTGCTAGAGGGTCGGGGCGGCAACGACACGCTGGTCGGCGGGGCGGGCAGCGACACCGCGGTCTACTCCGGCAGCGTGCGCGACTATGTGGCGGCGAAGGTCGGCTCCGACTGGACGATCCAGGCGATGGCGTCTGGCGAGGGCACCGACACGCTGCAGGGGGTGGAGTGGGTGCAGTTCGCCGACGCGCTGCTGCGGCTGGACGCCAACAACGCGCCGCTGCTGCCGGGCAACCTGACGGCGGCCACCGATGAGGACGCGGCGGTGCTGTCGGTGGATTTGCTGCAAGGGGCCTTCGACTTCGAGGGCAGCCCGCTGTCGGTGACGGGGCTGAGCCAGACCGGCGGGCCGGCGGCGATGGTGAGCGTGAGCAATGGCGTGCTGGGGCTGGACCCGGCCCAGTTCGGCTGGCTGGCGGCGGGGCAGAGTGCCGCCCTGACCTTCGCCTATGCGGTGTCGGACGGCAGCGACGCGACGGCTCGGACGCTGACGGTGACGATTGCCGGACGCAACGATGCGCCGGTGGTGAGCGGACCGGTGGCTGCGGTGACCGACGAGGATGCAGCGGCGCTGGTGGTGACCCTGCTGCAGGGGGCGAGTGATCCGGACCAGGGCGAGGTGCTGTCGGTGACGGGCTTCAGCCAGATCGGCGGGCGGGCGGTGAGCGTGACGCGCAACGGCTCGGCGCTGACCATCGACCCGGCTCAGTTCAATGATCTGGCTGCGGGGGAAAGCGCCACGCTGACCTTCGGTTATGGTGTGACCGACGGCACCGCGACCACGGCCCACACGCTGAGCGTCACCGTGCAGGGCAAGAATGACGTACCAGTTGCAAATACAGACGCGTTTCAGACCACGCTTGGCAAAAAGCTGGTGATCTCACCATCTCGACTGCTTGCGAACGACCTTGACCCCGATGCGCATGACACGCTGACGGTTATGGGCGTGAGCAATGCCAATCACGGAACTGTGGAGTTCGATGGTCAAGGCAACATCATTTTCACCCCGGCCTTAGGTTTCAGTGGAACCGCTGGCTTTCAATACACCGTCTCTGATGGCAAAGGCGGAATAGCCATATCTACCGTTGGGGTTGAAGTGGTCGCTCCGCCTCCATTTGGCGGTATTGCCACCAGTTTGGGTGTGCAGGCACAAAGCAAGGTCGCGGGGGCTCTCCCTGGCGAATGGATCTTGATCGCCGCTCTTGCGAACGGCGGAAGTGTTATGGCGTGGTCGTCGCAATATCTCTACGCCGGCGCAGATGTGATGGCCCGGCGCTACGATGCGCAGGGCAATGCGGTCGGCGGCACCTTCACGGTCAACAGCACGACCACATACGACCAGGGGCGGCCTTTCATCACGGCGCTGAAGGACGGCGGCTTCGTGGTGAC
>NZ_VTTK01000084.1:0-2695 GCF_008365135.1 Azospirillum sp. Sh1
GAGATCAAGCGTCTGAAGGGCATCTGGTGGATGCCTTGGCACTGAGAGGCGATGAAGGACGTAGCACGTTGCGATAAGCTTCGGGGAGCCGCGAGCAGGCTTTGATCCGAGGATTTCCGAATGGGGAAACCCACCGCTTAACGCGGTATCCCACACTGAATCCATAGGTGTGGGAAGCGAACCCGGCGAACTGAAACATCTAAGTAGCCGGAGGAAAGGACATCAACCGAGACTCCGCTAGTAGTGGCGAGCGAACGCGGACCAGGCCAGTCATTCGATCTACATAACCGGAACCGTCTGGAAAGTCGGGCCATAGCGGGTGATAGCCCCGTACGGATAAACCGGATCGGATGCTCGAGTAGGGCGGGGCACGTGAAACCCTGTCTGAACATGGGGGGACCACCCTCCAAGCCTAAGTACTCCTCAGTGACCGATAGTGCACCAGTACCGTGAGGGAAAGGTGAAAAGCACCCCGACAAGGGGAGTGAAACAGTTCCTGAAACCGGATGCCTACAAGCAGTCGGAGCCTCTTCATGGGGTGACGGCGTACCTTTTGTATAATGGGTCAGCGACTTAGAGTATGCAGCGAGCTTAAGCCGGTAGGTGGAGGCGCAGCGAAAGCGAGTCTGAATAGGGCGACCGAGTTGCATGCTTTAGACCCGAAACCTGATGATCTAGCCATGGGCAGGTTGAAGGTGCGGTAACACGCACTGGAGGACCGAACTCACGCCTGTTGAAAAAGTCGGAGATGACCTGTGGCTAGGGGTGAAAGGCCAATCAAATCAGGAAATAGCTGGTTCTCCGCGAAAGCTATTTAGGTAGCGCGTCGGATATCACCTGCGGGGGTAGAGCACTGGATGGGCTAGGGGGGCGCGAGCCTTACCAAACCTAACCAAACTCCGAATACCGCAGAGTGCAGTCCGGCAGACAGACGGTGGGTGCTAAGGTCCATCGTCGAGAGGGAAACAGCCCAGACCGCCAGCTAAGGTCCCCAAATCACGGCTAAGTGGGAAAGGATGTGGGAAGGCCATGACAACCAGGAGGTTGGCTTAGAAGCAGCCATCCTTTAAAGAAAGCGTAATAGCTCACTGGTCTAGTTAAGCCGGCCTGCGCCGAAAATGTATCGGGGCTCAAGCCGTGTACCGAAGCTGCGGATGCGATCTTTGATCGCGTGGTAGCGGAGCGTTCCGTAAGCCTGCGAAGGGTGTCCGTGAGGCCGCCTGGAGGTATCGGAAGTGAGAATGCTGACATGAGTAGCGACAAACAGTGTGAGAAACACTGTCGCCGAAAGTCCAAGGGTTCCTGCGCAAGGTTAATCCACGCAGGGTGAGCCGGCCCCTAAGGCGAGGCCGAAAGGCGTAGTCGATGGGAACCACGTTAATAATCGTGGGCCTGGCGGAGGTGACGGATCGGAAAGCGTGTATGTCCTTATCGGATTGGACATGCTGTGGACCGGTTCCAGGAAACAGCCCCGCCGTATAGACCGTACCCCAAACCGACACAGGTGGACTGGTAGAGTATACCCAGGCGCTTGAGAGAATGGTGTTGAAGGAACTCGGCAAATTGCCCTCGTAACTTCGGAAGAAGAGGGCCCCGTTGTGGCGCAAGCCATGGCGGGGGGCACAGACCAGGGGGTAGCGACTGTTTACTAAAAACACAGGGCTCTGCGAAGCCACACAAGGCGACGTATAGGGTCTGACGCCTGCCCGGTGCCGGAAGGTTAAGAGGAGAGGTGCAAGCCTTGAATTGAAGCCCCGGTAAACGGCGGCCGTAACTATAACGGTCCTAAGGTAGCGAAATTCCTTGTCGGGTAAGTTCCGACCTGCACGAATGGCGTAACGACTTCCCCGCTGTCTCCAACACCAACTCAGCGAAATTGAACTCTCCGTGAAGATGCGGAGTTCCCGCGGTCAGACGGAAAGACCCCGTGCACCTTTACTACAGCTTTGCAGTGGTGCTAGGGACTTCATGTGTAGGATAGGTGGGAGGCTTGGAAGCATGGGCGCCAGCTCGTGTGGAGCCAACCTTGAAATACCACCCTTGAAGTCTCTGGCATCTAACCGTGGCCCGTGATCCGGGTCCGGGACCCTGCATGGCGGGTAGTTTGACTGGGGCGGTCGCCTCCCAAAGTGTAACGGAGGCGCGCGATGGTGGGCTCAGAGCGGTCGGAAATCGCTCGTCGAGTGCAATGGCATAAGCCCGCCTGACTGCAAGACTGACAAGTCGAGCAGAGACGAAAGTCGGCCATAGTGATCCGGTGGCTCCACGTGGACGGGCCATCGCTCAACGGATAAAAGGTACGCCGGGGATAACAGGCTGATGACTCCCAAGAGTCCATATCGACGGAGTCGTTTGGCACCTCGATGTCGGCTCATCACATCCTGGGGCTGGAGCAGGTCCCAAGGGTTCGGCTGTTCGCCGATTAAAGTGGTACGTGAGCTGGGTTTAGAACGTCGTGAGACAGTTCGGTCCCTATCTGCCGTGGGTGTCGGAGTTTTGCGAGGATCTGTCCCTAGTACGAGAGGACCGGGATGGACATACCTCTGGTGCACCGGTTGTCACGCCAGTGGCATGGCCGGGTAGCTAAGTATGGACGGGATAACCGCTGAAAGCATCTAAGCGGGAAACCCACCTCTAAACCAGAGCTCCCTTGAGAGCCGTGACAGACCATCACGTCGATAGGAGGCATGTGGAC
>NZ_VTTK01000085.1:0-2584 GCF_008365135.1 Azospirillum sp. Sh1
GTACGCCTCCGGTGAGTGCCGCCTTGGCAAAATAGGGTCCGACGTCTGAGTTTTGCGTGGCGCGTCATTGCGCGGACGCAAACGAGTTGCAAACGTCATGGCTTATCAGCGGGTCGAGGTTCTGACGGGGACGGAGCGGCGGCGAAATTACACGCCGGCGGAGAAGGTCCGAATGGTCGAGGAGGCGTTCCGCCCCGGCGTGGTGGTGACGGAAGCTGCCCGCCGGCTGGGCGTGCACGAAAGTCTGCTATACCGCTGGCGAGGGCTGATGAAGGCGAGCGGGACCGCCGTGGCCGAACCGTCCAGCTTCGTCGCAGTGACCATCACCCCGGAGCCGACCGTAATCGACCCGCCGGCGGTGGAGCCCCCTGAACCATTGCCGCCTCCAGCGGGTCCGACCACGAGCCCGGCGATCCTCGAGGTCATCCTGCCCAGCGGGGCACGCCTGCGTCTGGAAGGGCCGGTCGATCCGGCTCTGGCGGCGGCCGTCGTCGGTGCCCTGGCATGATCCCGGTGCCGAGTGGCGTGCGGGTGTGGCTGGCCAGCGGACACACTGACATGCGCAAAGGCTGGGCGAGTTTGGCGCTGCTGGTGCAGGAACGCTTCGCCCAAGACCCGCACAGCGGCCATCTCTTCATCTTCCGCGGGCGCCGCGGCGATCTGGTGAAGATCATCTGGTATGACGGCCAGGGCAGTTGCCTGTTCATGAAGAGGCTGGAGCGGGGCCGGTTCATATGGCCAACGCCGGCAGACAGTGCGGTGTCGATCTCGGCTGGACAGATGGGCTATCTGCTCGAGGGCATCGACTGGCGCAACCCGCAGAAGACTTGGCGCCCCGAGGCCGCGGGGTGACTGCGACACGGTGAATCGACGCACCGGTTCAGGGGTGATTGCGGCGGCTCAACGGCGCGTTTCCAGGTAAACTGGCGCCATGACCGCCGCCCCGCCCGACGATATTGCCAGCCTGCGCGCCGCCTTGGCGCAGGCCGAGGCGCGGGCGGACGCGGCGGAAGCCGACGCGGCCCGGGCCAGGGCGATGGCATCCAACACCGAGGCGCTGATCGCCGGCCTGAAGCTGGAGATCGAGAAACTCCGGCGCGAACTCTACGGCACACGCTCCGAGCGCAAGGCGCGTCTGCTGGACCAGTTGGAGTTCCAGCTCGAAGAGCTGGAAGCGACAGCCAGCGAGGACGAGTTGGCAGCCGAGCAGGCCGCCGCCCGAACGACCGCGGTGGCGGCCTTCAGCCGCAAACGGCCATCGCGCCAGCCCTTTCCCGGGCATCTGCCGCGCGAGCGCGTCGTTGTGCCGGCACCGGCGAGCTGCCCGTGCTGCGGCTCGGACAAGCTGTGCAAGCTGGGCGAGACGATCACTGAGACGCTGGAGGTGATCCCGCGTCAATGGAAGGTGATCCAGACGGTGCGCGAGCGGTTCTCCTGCCGGGCCTGCGAGACGATCAGCCAGCCGCCGGCGCCGTTCCATGCCACCCCACGGGGCTGGGCCGGCCCCAACCTGCTGGCCACCGTTCTGTTCGAGAAGTTCGGCCAGCATCAGCCGCTGAACCGGCAGGCAGAACGCTTCGCACGGGAGGGTGTGCCGCTCAGCCTGTCCACCCTGGCCGACCAGGTGGGCGCCGCCGCCGCGGTGCTGAAGCCGCTGCACGACCTGATCGCCGCGCATGTGATGGCGGCCGGGCGGCTGCATGGCGACGACACGCCGGTGCCGGTGCTGGCCAAGGGCAAGACCGACACCGGGCGGCTGTGGGTGTATGTGCGTGATGACCGGCCGTTTGCCGGCCAAGCCCCACCGGCAGCACTGTTCCACTATTCGCGAGACCGCAAAGGCGAGCATCCCGAACGGCACCTGGCCGGCTTCACGGGCTGGCTGCAGGCCGATGCGTTCGCCGGCTACAACCGGCTGTACGAACCCGACCGCCGGCCGGGGCCGATCCGCGACGTGCTGTGCTGGGCGCATGCCCGGCGCGGTTTCTTCAAGCTGGCCGACATCGCCGCGAACACCAAACGCGGCAAGGACGCCCCGCCGATCTCACCGCTGGCGCTGGAAGCCGTAAGGCGCATCGACGCCATCTTCGATCTCGAGCGCGCGTTGAACGGCAAGCCGGCGGCCGAGCGGCTGGCGGCCCGCCGGGAGCACGGAGTCACCCTGGTAGCCGCGCTGGAGGACTGGATGCGGACGGAACGCGCCCGGCTCTCCCGCCATGCCCCAGTGGCCAAGGCGATGGACTACATGCTGACGCGTTGGGGCGGCTTCACCCGCTTCCTCGGCGACGGCCGGCTGTGCCTGACCAACAATGCCGCCGAACGCGGCCTGCGCGGGATCGCCCTCGGGAGGAAAGCGTGGCTGTTCTGCGGCTCCGATCGCGGCGGCCAGCGGGCGGCGATCATGTACGGCCTGATCACCACGGCGAAGCTCAACGACGTCGATCCCCAGGCATGGCTCGCCGATGTGCTGGCCCGCATCAACGACATCCCCCAAACCCGCCTGCACGAACTCCTCCCCTGGGAATGGAAGGCAATCCGCGAGCAGACGAAAGCTGCCTGACCGCGGCACTCAGCGGATGCTTAC
>NZ_VTTK01000086.1:0-2513 GCF_008365135.1 Azospirillum sp. Sh1
CAGACCGCCAACTCAGCCTCAAACTGGCCGAGCCCTGAAAATCCCGGACAGCAGTGCGCCTTCGCGGGAATGACGGTAGAGAGACGCTCGTGATGAGACCTGAAAACGTCAGGCTCTCTCAGCAGAACCCGCCCCAGCCCTTTCCCTCAATCCTCCGGCATCCGGCCGATGGCCGCCCAGCCGAGCGGGGTGAGGCGCAGCACTTCCGGCCCCTCGCCGGCCGGATTCGGGTCCAGCACCACCAGCTCGCGGTTCTCGAACCACGCCCAGCGCGCCACCTCGGCGGTGGTGCCGGGCCAGCCGTCGGCCAGACGCTTCAGAATTTCCAGGTCGGCCGACGCGATGGGGAAACGCGGCTTCGGCACGATCACCTTCTTGACGGGCGCCGGGGCCTCTTCCGCCTTCGCCGCCAGCGGCGGGGAATCGGACCCGGCGCGGGCGCGGATCCAGTCGGTCTGATAGCTGCGGAGCGCCTGTTCCAGCTCCGCGCGCGCCGGTTCCACCGGGCAGCGCAGATAGGCGTCCAGCAGGGCGTGCAGCGTGTTCGTCGCGTCGGTCATGTCCGTCACCAAACTCCAAACCAGAAACGTCGACCCGAAAACCCCGACCCAAAATCTCGTCCGTCACAGCCATCCCATCCGCCGGAAGCGGACAAAGAGCGCGACGCAGACCGCGGCGATCACCGCCAGCACCGCCGGGTAGCCGTAGCGCCAGTGAAGCTCCGGCATATGCTCGAAGTTCATGCCGTACAGGCCGGCGACGGCCGTCGGCACGGCAAGGATGGCGGCCCAGGCGGCCAGCTTGCGCGTCACGTCGTTCTGCCGCGCGGTCGCCAGGATCATACTGGTTTCGAAGGCGAAGGACAGCACCTCGCGCAGCGAGCCGATCTGCTCGTTGACGCGGATCACATGGTCCTGGACGTCGCGGTAATAGGGGCGGATCGCCGGGTCGATCATCGGCAGGTCGAAGCGCTCCAGCCGCGAACAGACCTCCAGCAGGGGAGAGGCGTTGCGGCGCAGCCGCTCCAGATCGCGGCGAAGCTGGTGGATGCACTCGATCTCCGTCATGCTGGGCGGGCGGGCGATCAGCAGGGCGTCCAGCTCGTCCGCCGTGGTGGCCATCTGTTCCAGCACCGGGAAGTAACAGTCCACCACATAATCCATGATGGTGTAGACGATGAAGTCCTCGCCATGCTTCAGCAGATGCGGCGCGCTTTCCGCCCGCGCCCGCACCGGCGAATAGCTGGTCGAGGCGCCGTGCCGCACGGTGACGACATAGCCGCGGCCGGCGAAGACATGGGTCTCGCCCAGAACCAGCTCGCCCTTTTCCAGCCGGGCGGTGCGCAGGACCATGAACAGGCTGTCGCCATAGATGTCCACCTTCGGGCGCTGGTGGGCGTGCAGCGCGTCCTCCACCGCCAGTTCATGCAGGCCGAACTGCTGCTTCACCTCCATCAGCAGCGCCTCGTCCGGCTCCCACAAGCCGATCCAGACGAAGTGCCCGTCTTTTGCGGCCCAGGCGCCGGCCTCGGCCAAGGGTACGTCGGCGATGCGCCGGCCTTCGCAATAGGCGGCGCTCGCCACCACCGCGTTGTGGGGGGCGTTGTGGGTCGGGGTGGGTTCCGGCGGCAGCGTCATGGAAGTGAAAACCGAATGGTCGGCGACAGGTCGGCGCCACTCTAAAGAGGTTCCCCGGCAGCGTCGACGGATCCGGTGGCACCACTTGGGCGGATTGGCCGGTTCATGCGTTTTCACTGCCAAGGACCAGCTTTGGAAGAGGGAAGGGCGATGTTCCAGTCGGCGGCGCGCGGAATGTATATGCTGGCGGCGGTGACGCTCAGCCTGTTCTCCCTGCTGTTCATCGGCCTGTCCGCCCTGACGGTGTTCGAAGGGATGGTGGCGCTGGACAGTGCCGTCCTGACCTCGGCCATGCTGGAGGGGGTGGGGATGATCGTGCTGGCCATCGCCGTGTTCGAGATCGCCAAATACCTCTACGAGGAGGAGATCGTCCGCGAACGCGAGCTGCGCCGCGCCGACGAGGCCCGCCGCACCCTGACCAAGTTCCTGACCACGATCATCATCGCCGCCAGCCTGGAAGGGCTGGTCCTGGTGTTCGAGGCGCGCACCACCGAGATCTCCGGCATTGTCTATCCGGTGATGCTGCTGGGGGTGGTCACCTTGCTGGTGGTCGGGCTGGGCGCCTTCCAATGGCTGGCGCGCCGGGCCGAGAGCATCTATGTCGACCCCCGAGCCTCCGAAGCCGACGAGGCGGAGGGGGACAAGCGGCCGGAGGCATAGGCGGCTGAAATGCCCTCTCCCGCCCCAGGCTATGGCATTCACACAATTCCGAGCATTCCTAAGCTTCTGGAACAAAAGGAACTTTGCGTCATCCCCGCGAAGGCGGGGATCCAGGACACTCCGCAGATCAGCGGCGGATGTGGCTGGATTCCCGCCTTCGCGCACTGCTGTCCGGGATTTTCAGGGCTCGGCCAGTTTGAGGCTGAGTTGGCGGTC
>NZ_VTTK01000087.1:0-2239 GCF_008365135.1 Azospirillum sp. Sh1
CCGGCAACACCCTGCTGGTCTCGGCTCTGGAGACGATCACCGGCCAGGGCGGCACGGACGTCATCACCATCGGCACGGTCGGCTCGACCTTCCTGGCCAATGCTCTGGAGACGATCACCGGCGGCACGGGTTCGGAACTGGTGTTCCTGGGCGCGGCCGGCAACACGGTCACGGTGTCGGCTGTCAACATCCTGATCGGCGGCGCCGGTACGGACGTCGTCACGCTGGGCACGGCCGGCAACACGGTGCTGCTGCGCGGCATCGAGACGCTGACCGGCGCTGCGGGCACCGATGTCGTCACGCTGGGCGATACCGGCAACACGCTGGCGATCTCGCTGATCGACACGCTGGTTGGCGGTGCGGGCTCCGACGTCGTCAGCCTCGGCACCACCGGCACCACCATGGTGCTGTCGGCGATCGAGACCCTGAACGGCGGTGCGGGCACCGACGTGATCACCCTGGGTTCGACCGGCAACACGCTGTTCGCCACCCTGATCGACACCCTGACCGGCGGCGCTTCGACCGACGTCGTCACCCTGGGCACGGCCGGCGCCACCATGCTGGTCTCGGCTCTGGAGACGGTCACCGGCGGCACGGGCACCGACGTCATCACGCTGGGTACGGCTGGCAGCACCCTGCTCGCCAACTCCATCGAGACGATCGCCGGCGGCACGGGCTCCGACCTCGTGTTCCTGGGCTCCTCGGGCAACACGGTCCTGGCCTCGGGTCTCGAGATCCTGGTCGGCGGCACCACCACCGATGTCGTCACGCTGGGCACGGCCGGTAACACGGTCATCCTGCGCGGCCTGGAGACCCTGACGGGTCAGGGCGGCACCGACATCATCACCATCGGCGACACCGGCACCACCATGCTGGTCTCGGCGCTGGAGACCCTGGCCGGCGGCGCCGGCGTCGACGTCATCACCATCGGCACCGCCGGCACCACCATGCTGGTTTCGGCGCTCGAGACGGTGACCGGCGGCACGGGCACGGACGTCATCACCATCGGCACGGTCGGCTCGACCTTCCTGGCCAATGCGCTGGAGACGATCGCCGGCGGCACGGGTTCGGAACTGGTGTTCCTGGGTTCGGGCGGCACGACGGCCCTGGTTTCGGCGATCGACATCCTGATCGGCGGCACCGGCACCGACGTGGTCACCCTCGGCACGGCCGGCAACACGGTGCTGCTGCGCGGCATCGAGACGCTGACCGGTGACGTCGGCACCGACGTCGTCACGCTGGGCAACACCGCGAACTCGCTGCTCGTCAGCGGGATCGAGACGCTGACCGGCGGTTCGGCTTCCGACATCGTCACCCTGGGCACGGCCGGCAACACGCTGGTGGTGTCGGGCATCGAGACCCTGGTCGGCGGCACGGGCACCGACATCGTGACCATCGGCACCGCCGGCGGCACGCTGCTGGCTCTCGGCATCGAGACGCTGATCGGCGGCACGGGCCTCGAGGTGATCTTCACCGGTTCGGCGGGTGCGACCCTGACCGTCTCGGGCGCGGACTTCGTGATCGGCAACACCGGCACCGACGTCCTGACCCTGGGTTCGGCCGGCAACACCACCACCATCCGCGGCATCGAGACGCTGATCGGCGGCCTGGGCACCGACGTCGTGTTCCTGGGTGACACCGGCAACACGATGACGCTGGGCACCGGCATCGAGGTTCTGGTCGGCGGCACGGCCACCGACGTGCTGAACATCAGCACTTCGGGCGCCACCCTGCTGACCCGTGCGATCGAGACCCTGATCGGCAACACCGGCACCGACGTGATCACGCTCGGCGACACGGTGAACACGGTCACCGTCACCGGCATCGACACCCTGACCGGCGGTGCGAGCACCGACATCGTCTTCACCGGCTCGGCCGGCGTGACGATGACCGCTTCGGGCATCGAGTTCCTGGTCGGCGGCACGGGCACCGACGTCGTCACCCTGGGCTCCTCGGGCAACACCGTCATCACCCGCGGCATCGACACGCTGTCGGGCGGTGCGGGCACCGACTGGGTGTTCCTGGGCGACACCGGCGTCACCATGGCGCTGGGTTCGGGCATCGAACTGCTGATCGGTGGCGCCTCCACCGACGTCGTCAGCCTCTCCACGTCGGGCAGCACCCTGCTGACCCGCGGGGTCGAGACCCTGATCGGCGCGGCCGGCACCGACGTGATCACGCTGGGCGACACGGCCAACACGATCACCGTGTCGGGCGTCGACACCCTGACCGGCGGTGC
>NZ_VTTK01000088.1:0-2066 GCF_008365135.1 Azospirillum sp. Sh1
GCCAAACTCAGCTCCGCGTCGCTTCGCGAGCGGGCCGGCACCTTGGCAGGATCGGCCCGCCGGGCGGCATGGGCGTGGTAAGTCGACGGGGCGACCGGCAGCACTCGGCAGATCGGCTTATATGAGGAGAATCAACGGAAATGTTCGTCAGCTTTTCATTTTATGCTCCTGTAGCGCTATCTGGTATCCACGGCGTGAGCCTGCTTCAATGACGCGGCCCGGAAACCGGGCCTGATCCAACTTATATACGGTCAGTCGACTGGGGCGACTGCACCAACATCCCGCATGCGGCGGGCAAGGCTCAATTGGGCGAGACCATTCTCAAACCGCGGCTGTTTGACAGCCATGCCGATCTTCGGTTCGCCCGTCCGGGCTCCAGCGGGAAGGTTTTCCCCGGAGAAATTGATGAGCGCTCGGAACGTCAGGCGGCCTTCAGCACGGCACCTTCAATGACGACGCCCGCACGGGTATATTTCCAAAGCGCGACGAACAGTTTTCGGGCAACGGCGACGATCATCGTCTTCTTGAGCCGTCCCCCATTCCTAGCCACCTGATCCTTAAACCAAAGCGTCAGTGCGGAATCCGGCTGGTGGCGGATCCACAGCCAGGCGATCTGGATCAACGTCGTGCGCAGACGTGGATTACCTGATTTTGAAACTCCCTGCTCGTGATCCATCTGGCCACTCTGCCAGGGTGTCGGCGCGAGGCCCGCGTAGGCGGCGACCTGTCTGCGGTTGTCGAAATGCCGGCAAAGCCCTTCGCCCCACAACACGGCCGCGGCGGCCGCTCCAATCCCTTTCAGGCCCAGCAACGGAGCGGCGCCGGGAAATGCGAGCGCCTCTGCGGTAAGCATGTCGGTACTCGCCCGCTCGATGTCCTTTATCTGTGCAAGCACCAGTTCAAGGCGGTCAAGCTCCCGCGAAATCTGCGCCTGCAGGTGGGGTGGCAATGGGCGGCCATCTCCGGTACGGAGCTCATCAAGCCGCTCCCGGCGATCGCGCCGCAGCGGTTCATAAGCTCCGACGCCATGACTGTAGAGCAGCCCCTTGATCCGATTGACGTGCGCTACCCGTTCATTGACCAGTACCTTGCGTTCCCGCGCGATCCGCCGCCGGTCTTCCTCTTCAGGCGTTGGCGGCCTTACCATTGCACAAACGCGAGGCTCGCCCCGCTTGTAGGCCAGCAACGTTCGGACGAGCGCCTCGCCGTCAATCCTGTCGGTCTTTGCCCGACGACGGCGGCGCGAAATAGCTACCGATGCCGGGTCGACAACGTGACTTTCGATCCCTTCCTGGAGTAGGACCCGATGAATCCAGAAGCCGTCCAACCCTGCTTCCTGGATCACAACAATTGGAAAGATTTGCCCAGTCCGAACCAGAGCCTTGCGTCGTAATTCCGCAAATCGCAAAAGCAAATCACCAATATCCCCTGCCTTGACCAGATGTTTCGACATCTTCTCGCCACCACCCGGCGTCAGTGATGTGACCAGCCATTTCGACTGGCTCAGCTCAAGCGAAACGAAGATCGCGCCGAGATCGACACGAATGGCGGTGGAATTGGACGTGCTGGACATGACGGCCTCCGGGTTCAGTGCTGGACCAGAACTCTGACCCGGTTCCAGTCGCTCTTCACCTCATAAGATCTCGACCCCGTGAACGGCGCGGTGCGCGTCGATGAAGGCGATCATTTCTTGAACGGGCGGTCGAACTCCGCCTGGGCGAAATACGCCGACGCCTTGCGTAGGATCTCGTTCGCCTGGCGCAGTTCCCGCACCTCACGCTCCAGTGCCTTGATCCGCTCCTGCTCGGCCGTCGTCGGACCGGGTCGCTTGCCCTGGTCACGCTCGGCCTGCCGGACCCAGTTCCGCAGCGTCTTGGGATTGCAGCCGATCTTTGCCGCAATCGAGCTGATCGCAGCCCACTGCGAGGCATGCTCGCCTTCGTGCTCGAACACCATCCGAACCGCGCGCTCGCGCACTTCAGAGGCATATTTGGGTGATGCAGGTTTCGTCATGATGACCCCACTCTCTCAGATGATGGGGCCTCCAGGAAACCCGGAGCGGTTCA
>NZ_VTTK01000008.1:0-248125 GCF_008365135.1 Azospirillum sp. Sh1
CACCGCAAAAACGACCGCCAGACCGCCAACTCAGCCTCAAACTGGCCGAGCCCTGAAAATCCCGGACAGCAGTGCGCCTTCGCGGGAATGACGGTCGAAGGAAGCTCGTGATGAGATCCGATACGTAGCATAAAAACCCACGACCTCTCACCCCACCTCCGCGCACACCGCATAGAGCCAGTCGCGGAAGGGCGCCAGCCCCGCATCCTCGCGGCGGGAGGCGCGATGGACCAGATACCAGGAATGGACCATCGGCACCGCCAGCCCGAACGGCGTGGCGAGCCGCCCGGCGGCGATGTCGTCCAGAATGTAGAGCCGGGGCGCCAACGCCACCCCGACGCCGTCGATGGCCGCCTGCAAGGTCATGGCATAGCTGCCGAAGGACAGCCCCCTTATTCCCGAAGCCGCCGCCGGATCCGCCACCCCGGCGGCGGCCAGCCAGCGCGGCCAGTCCTCCCCCCAATGCGACACATGCAGCAGGGTGGCGCCGGCCAGATCCGCCGGCCCGCGCAGCTCGGCCGCCAGCCGCGGCGCGCAGACCGGCTGCAGGCTGGAGGAGAACAGCCGCTCCGCCTCATAGCCCGGCCACTGGCCGTCGCCCAGCAGGACGGCGCAGGTCCAGTCGTCGTTCATCGGCGCCCCCGCCCCGCCGGTGGCGATCCGCACCTCGATCTCCGGATGGGCGAGATGAAAGCTCGACAGGCGCGGAATCAGCCAGCGCACCGCCACCGTCGCCCCCATCCCCACCGTCAGCACCGGCCCGGCCCGCATCGCCGACACCTGTTCCACCCGCCGGGCGATGCCGTCGAAGGCTTCGGTCAAGGCCGGCTGCAGCGCCCGGCCGCGTTCGGTCAGCACCAGCGCGTTGGCCCGCCGGTCGAACAGGGCGAAGCCCAGCCGCTCCTCCAGCAGCTTCACCAACCGGCTGATCGCGGCCTGCGAGACATGCAGCTCCGCCGCCGCCGCGGTGAAGCTGCCATGGCGGGCCGCCGCCTCGAACGCGCGCAGACCGTTCAGCGAGGGCAGTCGGCGCATGCGTCCATCCTTACTTGACCCAAACTTTTCCTGGGCCTCAGCATCGAACAATGCCGTTTGCGGCGCAACCGCGCGCGTGCGAGTTTTTCCGCATCATCTCTGACATTCGGGCTCCGTCATGCTGACGCTTCCGCTGATGGTGGGGCTTGGCCTCACCGTTCTCGTGACCTCGTTTCTGTCGGGCCTGTTCGGCATGGCCGGCGGCATGGTGCTGATGGGCCTGCTGCTGATCCTGCTGCCGGTGCCGTCGGCGATGCTGCTGCATGGCGTGACCCAGTTCGCCTCCAACGGCTGGCGGGCGTGGCTGTGGCGCCGCCATGTGGTCTGGCCGATCATCCTGCGATTCGCGCTGGGCGGCTCCGTGGCCGGCCTGCTGTTCGCCCTGGTCGGCGCCGTGCCCGACCGTGCGGTGTCGCTGCTGATTCTTGGCCTGACGCCCTTCCTGGCGCTGGCCATCCCCGCCCGCTGGGCGCTGAACGCGCAGAAGCCGCTGCATGGCGTGCTGGGCGGCTTCCTCTGCATGGGGATCCAGCTGCTCGCCGGAATCTCCGGACCCTTGCTCGACGCCTTCTTCATCCGCAGCGCCATGACCCGCCAGAGCGTTGTCGCCACCAAGGCCGCCATCCAGTCGGTCGGCCATCTGGTGAAGATCGCTTACTTCGCCCCGCTGGTGGCCGGCAGCGCCGACGAGACGGTGGAGTGGACGGTGATCCTGCTGTCGATCGCCATGGCCCTGCTGGGCACGAATCTCTCCCGCCGCGTTCTGGACCGCATGAGCGACGCCCAGTTCCGCCTGTGGAGCCGCTATCTGGTGATGGGAACCGCCGGCGTCTATCTCGGCCAGGGGCTGTTCCTGCTGGCGGCACATTAAAAAATTATTTTAAATCAAAAACTTAATCAATTCCCTCTTCCCATCCTTACTTCCTGGGGGCCGGATCCCGCCCCATTGCCGCTGATGAGCCCGCCCATCCATCCTTACGGCTTGGGGGCGGGCTTCCTTACATCCTGGGGGCGGGTAGGCCCTTGAGACTCCTGACACGCCCCAGAATCGGACTCTCAACTCTGCAGAATCCCGTCATCCTTACCTCTCGGGGGCCTGGATCCGGCATCGGGTGCCCCCAAGCCGTAAGGATGGCGCTTGCCCACCGACCCCCGAACAGCAAAAATGCCTGAATGCCCCCAGGCAGTAAGGATAGAGCAGGTCCCATAAGGCCCCTCCGGTGACTCGAGTCGGTCCGATTCGCGGCATGCAACCCTCCCGACCGGCCTGTCCGGCTGAGATTCGCATCTGGGAAGCCTTGGCAGATCCGGCACTTAGCGGGCGCTTGCCTCTCCCTTTCCCTTTTAAGAGGATTCGTCGGCGCGAATCCCTAGGGGAGTCCGCGAGTCGCATCGAATCTTCCTTACAGGGTGGGGGAAACAGCCTTACCGGGTGGGGGCGAGTCGCACACCCCCCGGGGCGTAAGGGTTCCGCCCCCAGGATGTAAGGATGATCGGGATTCTGCGGCGCGACCCTTTCCTTACTTGTTTTTGGGGTAAGGATTGATTTAGCCTCGCTCGATTTCGCGGGAGGAAGGCGATGGCGGGTACGGGGCGCAGGAAGGCGCGCGGTGCGGTGGCGGAGGAGTCCGTCCCGTCGGACGCGGCTGCGCCCACCAAGGCGAACACGGCCAATACGGCGAAGACCGCCGCCCCCAACCTCGTCGTGCTGGGTCCGGAGGATCTGGCCGGTGGCGCGGTGATCGACGGCGACGGCGCGGCGGCCACTCTGCCGGCGGTCGGCACCGAATCCGCCGCCCCGGTCGCCGGCCTGACCGCCCGCGTCGCCAGCGCCACCTTCGAGCGCGACGGCTACAAGCATCTGATCAAGGCGGCGGAGGCGGTCTACAGCTATCCCGCCAACGGCACGCGCCTGTCGCTGCCGGCGCAGAAGATGCTGAACTTCATGATCCATCTGGCCGGCAGCCAGAACTTCGCCAACAAGCTCTACCGCCTGCCCAAGCGGGTGGTGCGCGGCAACCACAAGGGCAACGAGCGCATCTTCGACGCGCTGAAGGAGATCTTCGACTCCAGCCTCGTGGTCATCGGCCCCTTCCGTGGCCGCCGGTCGCGCGCCGAGCTGCGCATCCTCTCCAGCTATGTCCGGCCGGAGGAGGAGGAGGACAGCGACGCCGCCGACATCCATTTTCAGTTCACCGACGCCTTCCTGGAAATCCAGCGCTCGTCGCAGCTGTGGGCCAAGCTGTCCGGGCCGGCGATGGTCAAGGTCACCAGCACCTACGCGCTGAAGCTCTACGAGATCGGCATGCAGCGCTACCAGATGGACTATCCGTCGCTGGAACTGGACATCGACACGCTGCGCAAGCTGATGAACGTGCCGGAGGGTGCCTACAAGGATTTCGGCATCCTGCGCACCCGCACCATCGACCGCGCCATCGCCGAGGTGAACCAGCTCGCCCCCTTCCGTGTCAGCATGCCGGAAGACAAGATGAAGCGGAAAGGCCGCAAGATCGAGGCGGTGACCCTGGATTTCCTCGCCAAGGACGAGGAGGAGGCGGCCGAGACCTATCTGGAGCGCGAACGCCACAGCGCCGGCCGCCGTGCGCGGCGCATCGGCAAGGTCGACACCGTCGCCCCTGCCGATCCGGTGGAATCCGGCCTCGCCGATCTCGGCCCGCTGCCCGACGCCGACGACGTGACGGCCCTGTGGGCCGCCGTCCTCCACGCCCTGAAGGGCAAGGTCCCCGCCCCGCTGCTGGCCGAACTGGAGCCGGACCGGGTGGAGGAAGCCCCCCAGGGCGGCCGCCGCCTCGTCCTGAAAGCCAAGAACGCCGCCGTCGCCGACACCGCCCGCATGAACCACTGGCCGAGCCTGAAATCGGCCCTGTCCTCCCTCACCGCCGGCATGATCGAGGACGTCGCCTTCGAGGTCGCTGCCCGCAAGCCGAAAGCGGCGAAGGTGACCTCCCCCGAGACGTAAGGATTGGGGGGCGGCTGCAGGAGAGGCGGATTGTTGTTCAGCTGTGACGACGGCTCGCCGATAGCTGCCCCTATTCGGCTGCCGCCGGCGGACGGCCGGGCCGGCGGGGGCGGTAGCGGGCGGCGAACAGCAGCGGGTCGCGGCTGAAGGCGCGGCAGACGATGCCGAGCATGGCCGGCACGGCGGTGGCGCCGGTGCGCCAGTTCGACCAGGTGTTGACATGCACCCCCACCAGATCGGCCGCCTCCTGGTTGGACAAATCGTGGCGATCCTGCCAAGCGATCAGCTCGGGCTGACCGAAGGGGCGTTGCTGTTCGGCCAGCAGGGCGAGGTGCATGCTGTCGATGGCCAGATCCTCGTCGCCGTTCCACTCCACCGTGGTGGCGTCGACCAGGCGGGCGGAGGCGAAGACGGTGGGGTCGCGCAGCTGGTGGAAATAGGGGTGTCCGGATTCCAGCCAGCCGGTCAGGTCAACGCGGTCGGCGCGGCCGTCGTCCCAGGTCAGCGCCAGGACGGCACCCGCGGCCGGCGCAACCGCGGCGAGCCGCGGGATCGGGCGGGGGCCTTGCGGCAGGACGGGCGGGATCATGGGCGCGCCTCCTTTCAGGCGAAGGGGATGTTGGGTTCCAGGCGTTCCACTCGCTCACCAGCCGGTCCTTGTTGGCGGCGGCCCAGCTCTGGACCTCCAGTTCTGGACCTCCTTGCGGATGGCGGTGGGCAGGTCGCCGGCGATGATCTCGAATGTCTCGATCGAGACCAGGGCTTCGAAGTCGGTGCCCTTGGCGTGGAAATGCGGGGGAAGGTGGTCGTTGCCGAGGACCCGGATGGTCGCCTTTCCGATTGTCGCCAGCTTACCCATCATGCCCCCATCGGTAACGGCTAAATTTGCCCCAAATATTGGGTGTAGGAAACACAATTCTTGTGTGAAATCGCGAAACGGCGGGATGAACACTCTTGCAACGCTCCCACGCGAAGCCGCACGGAATCAGCGGTTTACACTCGCGCAGTGACCGGCCCCAGAATAACGGCCCGACGCATTGCTCGCAGCGGATTTCGCAAAAATACGCCATGAGCGGATAATTTTCCTATAACCTCTCCGCGACCGTCCCATCATCCTGCGGAGCGACGCCATGGCCCTCGACAGCCGTACCCTTCAGAACGACCATTTCCCCCTCTGGGCCGAAGAACCGCCGGTGCCTTCCGAAGGCTCGCTGGTCCCCGGTTCGCAATTCCATGAGGAACAATGGATCATGGCCGCCGGCATGCTGGCGCGCGGCAGCAGCTTCCTCTATGTCGCCCGCGCCATGGGCTGCAGCCGCACCACCCTGTGGCGGGCCTATTACGGCTCCAAGGATTTCCGTCACAGGGTCTGGTGGGAGCGGCAGGCCCTGAGCCGCGAGGCCGACCTGCGCCTGTCGTCGCTGCGCAGTCTGGTCGTCGAGCAGATCGAGCGGCTGGTTTCCTCCGGCGATCCGTCGACCGTGCGCTGGCTGGCCGACCGGCTCGGCATCCTCGACGGTCTCGCCGCCCAGCCGGCTCAACAACCGCAAACCCGGCAGCCGTCGGAAGACCTGTCCGCCGACCCGTCTGCCGACATCGTCCCCGAACTCGACGACGACAGCATCCCCGGTGCCTTCCGGGAACGCACTGCGCCCGATCCGCGCGCCGTCGCCGCCATCCTCGCCCGCCCGGAATCGACCGGGCCGAAGGGCGTCTATCCCTGGACCCTCAACCCCGACGATCCCTACCCCAACCTCGGCTCGGCGCTGGAGCGTCAGGGCGGAAAGGCTGCCTTCGGCCGTCTGTAAGGCCGGCAGACGGGCCAACGGCCAAATGGAACAGCCGCCGGAAACCGTTCCACGCTGTTCCATCCCCCAGGAGGTAAGGATCGGCGGAGTCTCCCCCCGCCGATCCCGTCACCCTCAGCCCTGCTTGGCCTTCAGCGCCGCCAGACGGTCGGACAGGCTGGTCGGCATGGTCTTGCCCGACGCGGCGGCCAGGGCGGCGGCGATGTTGGGGTCTTCCTTCTCCGGGGTCGAGGGGTGCAGCAGCTTGGCTTTGGCCTTGGCGGCCTCGGCGGCGGCCAGATCCTTGGCGGCGGTGTCCTGCATCGCCTTCAGCGCGACGGTCAGGCCGCTGGTCGCGCCGGCGAGGCCGGCGGCCTGTCGGGCGGCTTCGGCCTGACGCTCGGCCATGGCGCGCTGCTGGTCGGCGCGGCCCATGTCGCGCTGGGCGCGGGTCAGCTCGGCGCGGGCGGCCTTCAGCTTGGCGCCGGCGTCGGCATAGTTCTTTTCCAGCATCTCCAGGAACTCGCGGGCCTCGACCGCATCGCGGACCTCGCGCTCGATCTCCGGAGCCATCTCCTCCAGCATGGCGACGACGGTCTCCAGGCTCTTTTCCAGGGCGGCCTTGCGCGACGGGTCGGTCTCGGCGTCGATCTGGCGCTGCAGATGCTCGGCCGCGGCCATGCGCTGGTTCGACAGCGCCTTGATCGCGTCGGCTTCGCGCTGTTCGCGGTCATGGATGGCGCGGGCCTCCGCCACCTGACGCCCCAGACCGTCCAGATGCTGCTCCATGGTCCGCAGCTCCGCCTCGGTCGCGGACTTCGGATCCCAGCGCACCAGCGCCTCCATGGCGCCCTGGACGGCCTGGTCGGTCTTGACACCCATAAGGTTGCGGATGAAGGCAAGCATGGCTGATTCCTGTCGAAGAAGGGTTGTTGGAGGCGCCCCCCTCGCAACGGGGCGACGGACGCTTCGCCTGCACAGATGGGGAGGGGACGATCCCGGAACCAGACCCCCATCCTTACCTCCCGGGGGAGATGGTCCGGCCTTCCTTGACCCGCCCCTGCTATCCGGCCATGGCGGCGGCGTTGATCAGCGCCACCCCAAGCTGGACGCCGACCAGCGCCGCCGCCGACGCGACGTTGCCCGATTCGATCTGGCCGCGCAGGTCGCGGATCAGCAGGGTCGCCACGGCGAAGGCGACCAGCTGCAGGATCACCGCCACAACGCCCCACAACAGGATGTCCAGCACGAAGGAACTGGTCGCCAGCGTCGCCGCCAGCGGAATGGCCAGCGCCACGATGGACCCCGCCAGCGTCAGGCCGCCGGCGGCATTGCCTTCCGCAACCAGCCGGCGCTCGTCGAAGGGGGTGATGCGGGTGTAGACGGCGACGCCCGCCACCAGCAGCGCCAGCGCGGTGGCGAGCTGGACCAGCAGCACCGGAAGTCCGGTGCCGAGCGCGGTCAGGATGGAACCGAAGGTGCTTTCCATGGGGCCGGCACTCTTGTCGTGTGGGTTAGGACAGGGAGAGGGAGGCGGGATTCACGTCGATGCCGGCGGCGATCTCGACCGACGCGCGGCCGGACCGCTCCACCGCCTCCACCAGGATGTATTCGGTGGCGGGCGCCGGATCCCCGGCGTTGGTCGGGGCGCCGTACAGCATCGACTGGCTGACCACCGTCTCGGTCCCGCGCAGGGTCTGGCGCGCCTCGCTGAGGGTGAAGGGCTGGATGCGGCTGGCGCCCGGCTGCCAGATGCGGGGATAGAGCTTGCCGTCCTTGGTCTGGAACTCCGGCCAACCGATCATCCCCTCCGCATCGTCCAGCCAGAACCCCCACTCGCCCTCGTCGGACGGGGTGACGCTGTCGATCGGGGTGAAATAGCGGCACTCGTCCGGCTGCCCGTCGGGGCCGAGATGGATCTGGAAGAAGCCGCCGCCCGGAAGATGCAGGCGGTAGACGGTGGCCGGGCCGGAGGTGACGGTGCCGACCGCCTCGATCGACACCAGCCGGTCGGTGCCGGTGTCCGGCGCCTTGACCTTGGTGGCGCTCTCCGCCAGCAGGAAGGGCGTGGGGTCGATGGTGACCGTCATGCCCAGCCGGAACAGCGACGGGCTGTAGGTCTTGCCGCTGAGCTTCTGGTTCACGTAATTGCCGATCGTTCCGAACAGGGGCACGTCCGATCCTCCCTTGGAGCCAGAGCCCTTGGAAACAGGACTGTTGGCGACTGGACCCGATTTTGGTGGCGCATCCATCCGGCGCCGCGCCCGCCACAGCAGGAACAGCACCGCGACGCCGAGCAGCAGCAGGCCCCACCACCAGAAGCCGTGCCCGCCGGATCCGCGCGACGCCTGTGCCGCGCTGGCGCTGTCCACCGAACTGGCGGAGTCGGCGCGGGCCAGATCCGCCGGCACGTCGGGCGGCAGCTGTCCCGCCTCGCGCGGGGTTCCGGCCTGGGCGGCCACCGACTGGTCGAGCTGGTCCAGCTTGGCGCGCAGCTCCGCATTGTCGCGGGCCAGCCGGTCGGCCTCCTGCCGCCATTCGCGATAGCCGGGGTCGTCGGCGTTGTTGTGGAAGAAGGCGGCATGGCCCGGCCGGGTCAGCGTGTCGAGCATGAACCACAGGAACAGCCCGTCCCAGATGCCGAAGCGGCGCGGCGCGCTGTAGGTGTAGGGCGGCGGGCTCCAGCCGTAACCGCCATAGGGATTGGCCGGCGCCGGCCGGGTGGACGGGGTGCGGTAGGAGGATCCGCCCGATCCCCAGCCCCACCCCCAGCCCGATCCGCTGGAGCCGTTGCTGCGGCCCTGGGTGGAGGCGGCGGGCGGCGGAGCGCTTGGCTGGGCCGGCGGCGTGCGGTCGTTCTCCTGCTTGGTGCGGTAGCGGTTCAACGCATCCGCCGAGCCCTGCTGGCTGAAGCTGCGGTCACCGGCCGAGCTGGGCGGGGCGGCGACCGGCGGGGCACTGTTGCCCGGCCGGGCATAGCCGCCGCTGGAATTGGAAGAACCGCCGGAGAACCAGCCGCCGCCGCTTCCTGTGGAGGGCGTGCGCGGGGCGGAGGGGCGGGTGTAGCCGCCGCTGCCGCCGCCGATGGACGGGGTGCGCGACGGCCGCGAATACCCGCCCGACGACCGGCTGCTGGAGCCGGCACGGGCTTCGGCCTCCGCTGGCGCCAGGGTGACGGCTGCAACGGAGGCGGCGATGGCAAGCGGAGCTGGGGCCGCGGGAGCGGTGAGGATTGCGCCGACGGGGACCGACAGCGGCTGCACCGTCATCAGAAGGGCGACGGCGGCGGCACGCCATCGGCCCGTCCAGCGGTCCTGACGCCGGGTGGGCCTTTGGGGCTTCTCGGTTTGCGTCATCTTCCTCTCGCGCGTCATCCGGAGCCGGTTCAACCGGCCCTTCCGGCGATTCGTTGCGCGAGCGTAGGCAGATACGCGGCCGTGCTCAAGGAATTAACCGTCGTGGCCCGTTGTTGGCGACCGCCTTTACGAAACGGCGGTCACCGTGCGCTTGTCCCGTTCCGGTTCCGGCTGCGACGGGCGCAGGGTCGGTGGGCCGCCGGCGGCGGTGACGAGACGGTCGCTCGCGGCCTCCAGCCGCTCCTCCAGGTCGCGCATCGCCTCGGCGCGCGGGCGTCCGGGCATGATCGGCGGCAGGAATTCCACCACCACCGTGCCGGGGCGCTTCAGGAAGCTGTGGCGCGGCCAATAGAGCCCGGCATTCAGCGCCATCGGCACGATGGGAATGCCCAGGCTGTCATAAAGCACGCCGACGCCGATGCGGTAGGGCCGGTAGGTGCCCGGCGCGACGCGGGTGCCCTGCGGGAAGATCACGATCGGGCGACCCTCGTCCCGCACCGGGCGGGAGTTGCGGATCAGCGACTTGATCGCCGCCCCGCCGGCGCCACGGTCGACCGGGATCATCTTCGCCTTGGCGGCGTACCAGCCCCAGATCGGGATCCACATCAGCTCGCGCTTCAGGATGATCGCGGGGTCCTTCACCAGCAGGTGGAGCTTCATCGTCTCCCAGGCCGACTGGTGCTTGGCCGCCAGCAGGAAAGGACCGTCGGGCAGGTTCTCGCGCCCGCGCACCTCGTAGCGGATGCCGACGAGCGTGCGCTCCAGCCAGCCGACCGTGCGCAGATACCATTTCACGACCGCGACCATCTGCGGACGCGGCAGCAGCAGCATCCACAGCAGGGCGAAGCACATCAGCGCGGTCCAGAGATGGAACGCGATGTTGAAGGCAAGGGACCGGATCCAGATCATGGCCGGCAACTTGTCAGGTCTTCGCCGACTTCTCAAGTATTCCGCGTGGCCAGGGAGGGGACAGGGGGGCATTGCGGCAGGTTGCGGGGCGGGGTGGACTCCGCCCCCGGCCGGGTGCATTGTCCCCGGCGTGGAGGGGATGGCGAGCTGTGGTGGGATCGTGATTCGTTTCGAGAATGTCGGCTTGCGGTACGGCACCGAGGCGGAGGTGCTGCGCGACATCAGCTTTACCCTTCAGCCGGGATCCTTCCATTTCCTGACCGGCGCCAGCGGGGCGGGCAAATCGTCGCTGCTGAAGCTGATGTATCTGGCCCACCGGCCCTCGCGCGGGCTCGTCACCCTGTTCGGCCGCGACATGGCGATGGTGACCCGCCGCGACCTGCCGGAACTGCGCCGGCAGATCGGCGTGGTGTTCCAGGATTTCGCGCTGCTCGACCATCTGTCGGCGCTGGACAATGTCGCGCTGCCGCTGCGCATGGCCGGTACGCCGGAGGCCGACGTGGTCGCCCATTGCAGCGAGATCCTGCGCTGGGTCGGGCTGGGCAACCACCTGCATGCCAAGCCGTCGACCCTGTCGGGCGGGCAGAAGCAGCGGGTCGCCATCGCCCGGTCGGTCATCAACCGGCCGCGGCTGCTGCTGGCCGACGAGCCCACCGGCAACGTCGACGACGGCATCGGCATGCGGCTGCTCTATCTGTTCGAGGAACTGTACAAGCTGGGGACCACCGTGGTGATCGCCACTCACAACGAAGCGCTGATCCGCCGTTTCGACCATCCGCGCCTGCATCTTGACAACGGCCGCCTGATGGTGCTGCCGGCGCGCGGCCGCGTTGAGCTCCGCGCCAAGGATGCGCGGGCCAACGACCCGGCGTGGGAGTAGCGGCATGGCGCTTCGCCCCGTGCGTCCCCGTTCCGACCTGCCGCTGGCGGTCGATCCCTCCTCGCGCTTTCTCGGCTGGATCACCGCGCTGATGGCGTTCCTGGCGGCTCTGGCGCTGGCCGGCGCCATGCTGGTTTCGGACATGGCGCAACGTTGGGACAGCGGGCTGGCCGGCGGGCTGACCGTGCAGGTGGCGCCGATGCCGGGCGCTCCCGTGGCGCCGCTGGACGAGCGGGCGGAGGCGGCGTTGACCGTGCTGCGCTCCACCCCCGGGATCGGGTCGGCGACCCTGCTGAGCGGGGGCGAGATCGCCCGGCTGCTGGAGCCCTGGCTGGGATCGGGTGCTTCCGACCCGCTGCTGCCGATGCCGCGGATGATCGACGTCGTCGCCAATGGGCCGGTCGACGTCGCGGGCCTGCGCCTGCGCCTGACCTCCGCGGCGCCGGGGGCGACGCTGGACGACCATGCGGTGTGGCTGGCCGACCTGCGCTCCTTCGCCGGGGCGATCCGGCTGGCGGCGCTGGGGGTGGTGGTGCTGATCGGCGCGGCGGCGGTGATGACCGTGGTCTTCGCGGTGCGCACCGGTCTTGCCATCCATCGGCCGGTGGTCGAGCTGCTGCATCTGATGGGCGCCACCGACCGCTATGTCTCCCGCCAGTTCGAGCGTCACGTGGTGTCCCTGAGCCTGCGCGGCGGCGGGATCGGTCTGCTGCTGGCCGGCGGCACCATGTATGGGCTGCACCGCGCCTCCCAGGGCCTGCGGGCCAGCCTGCTGCCGGATCTGGCGCTGGAGCCCTGGCAATGGGTGGTTCTGCTGCTGGTGCCGGCGGCGCTTGCCCTGCTGGCCCTGGCGACTGCGCGCTGGACCGTGCTGCGCACGCTGGAGTCGATGCCGTGACGGGGTCGCGATGAGCCTCACCCACCACCGGCAGCGCGGCAGCGGGGTGATGGCGCGGGCGATCGGCCATCTGTTGACCGGCGTGCTGGTGCTGGCGGTTGCCTGGCTGGCCGGTCTGTTCTGGTATGCGGCCGACGTGCCGCGCTCGCCCCCAACCGGCGCCGATGCCCAACGGCCGACCGACGCCATCGTCGTGCTGACCGGCGGCAGCAACCGGCTGGTCACCGGGCTGGAATTGCTGGCCGCCGGGCGGGCGAAGAAGCTGTTCGTGTCCGGCGTCTATGACGGGGTGGAGGTGCAGGAACTGCTGAAGCTCTCCCGCCATTCCCCGACCGAGATGGAATGCTGCATCACGCTGGGCTATTCCGCCGACAGCACCATCGGCAACGCCTATGAGACGGCGGACTGGATGCGCGACCAGGGGTTCCGTTCGCTTCGTCTGGTGACGGCCAACTATCACATGCGCCGCAGCATGCTGGAACTGGCGATGGCGATGCCCGACGTGGAACTGGTCCCCCATCCCGTCGTCGCTCCCACCGTCCATCTGGACGATTGGTGGATGTGGCCCGGCACCGCGAACCTGCTGGTCAACGAATACAACAAGCTGCTGGTGGTGGGCCTGCGCTGGATGGTTCGCAGCGTGGTTCGGGACTGACCAGGGCGATCGGAACGGAGCACTCTAAAAGCGAATGAGAATGACTTGCAATTAAGGTCGAGCGAGGGTAGGGTCCGGTTCAGGGTTCACGCCCGGACATCGCCGACCGCAACGTCCGTCCAGCAAGAAAGACACGCCATGCACGACATCGCCGTCTCTGCTCCCGCTTCCTTCGTCGCCGCGTCCCTGCCGGTGGTCGAGTCCGCCCGTCTGATGTCGGGCAGCCGCGAGATCGTGATCCAGCACGCCGGACAGAGCTACCGCCTGCGCGTGACCCGCGCCAACAAGCTGATCCTGACCAAATAAAAGTCCTTCAACGAACCTTCCGGGAAAACGTCACCGAGAATGGGCGCCGGCCGCATGGTCCGGCGCCCATTTTCTTGTGCCGCCGGTGCCTTACGCCCGGCCCTGCACCTCATAGCCGGCATCCTCGATGGCTTGCCGGATGATGGATTCGTCGGCGTTGCCTTCGACGGCAACCTCGCCGGCCTTCAGATCGACCAGCGCACGATCCACGGCAGGAACGGCTTCCACGGCCTTGGTCACGGTCTGGGCGCAATGGCCGCAGGTCATTCCGGAAACCTTCAATGTCAGCATGGGTCTTCTCCCTTGACGGCGTGTGATGCCCGATTGGGACAGGCTGCGCCTTCCAGCGATTGGAAGGTCAAGCGGCATTCCATTGGCCCGCTCAACCGCCGGCCGCTGGGATCGTTTCACGCCGCGATCTCTGTCTAGAAAATGAGACGAAATCTCAAATAGGAGATTCTTGCCTGCGTTTAGTCTCTGATATGAGACAGCAAACTTGGCTTGCGGTTTTGTGTGCAGTGCAAAAAGTCAGCGGTGTCAAAGGTTTCGCCTGCGACGACTGTGCTCCCTGCCAGTGGCATGACCCTTGCTCATATCGATGCATGCACCCGTAGCCGGGTCCACCACGAGAGGCTGCGCCGGCTGTCTCAGCCGCAATGCCCGGAACCGACATCCAAGACGTCGGCCATCCGAAAAGAACCACCGAGGGAGCATCGTCCAAATGAGTTTCCTGATCTGCTTGGGAGCGCTCGCGTTCCTCATGCTGGTCGCCTACCGGGGCTTCAGCGTCATCCTCTTCGCGCCGGTGGCGGCGCTGGCGGCGGTGCTGCTGACCGATCCGTCCGCCGTGCCGCCGATCTTCACCGGCCTGTTCATGGACAAGATGGTCGGCTTCGTGAAGCTGTACTTCCCGGTCTTCCTGCTGGGCGCGGTGTTCGGCAAGGTGATCGAACTGTCCGGCTTCTCCAAGTCGATCGTCTCCGCCGTCATCAAGCTGGTCGGGCGCGAGCGTGCGGTGACCTCCATCGTCCTGGTCTGCCTGCTGCTGACCTATGGCGGCGTGTCGCTGTTCGTCGTGGTTTTCGCCGTCTATCCCTTCGCGGCGGAGATGTTCCGGCAGGGCGACATTCCCAAGCGCCTGATCCCCGGCGTGATCGCGCTGGGCGCCTTCACCGTCACCATGGATGCGCTGCCGGGCACACCGCAGATCCAGAACATCATCCCCACCACCTTCTTCAAGACCGACGCCTATGCCGCTCCCTGGCTGGGCCTGATCGGCTCGGTCTTCATCCTGACGCTGGGGCTGATCTATCTGGAATGGCGGGTGCGCTCTGCCATCGCGCGCGGTGAGGGCTATGGCGCCGGCCACACCAACGAGCCGGAGCCGGTGGCGTCCGAACTGCTGCCGAATCCGATCCTGGCGCTGTCGCCGCTGGTCGCCGTCGGCGTGCTGAACAAGCTGTTCACCATGGCGATTCCCGGCATTTACGGCGCCACCAGCGAGGTGGCGCTGACCCCCGGCGCCAAGCCGCTGGTGACGCAGGTCTCCGCCGTCGCCGGCATCTGGGCGGTGGAAGGGGCGCTGCTTTGCGGCATCCTGCTGGTGCTGGCCTTCGCCTGGAAGCCGGTGTCCCAGCGCTTCGCCGAGGGCACGAAGGCCGCCATCGGCGGGTCGCTGCTGGCCTCGATGAACACGGCGTCGGAATACGGCTTCGGCGCGGTGATCGCGGCGCTGCCGGGCTTCCTGGTGATCCGCGACGCGCTGTCAGCCATCCCCAACCCGCTGGTGAACGAGGCGGTGACGGTCACCGCGCTGGCGGGCATCACAGGGTCGGCGTCCGGCGGCATGAGCATCGCGCTGGCTGCCATGGCCGACCAGTTCATCACCGCCGCCAATGCCGCCGGCATCCCGATGGAGGTGCTGCACCGCGTCGCCTCGATGGCCAGCGGCGGCATGGACACCTTGCCGCACAACGGTGCCGTCATCACCTTGCTGGGCGTCACCGGGCTGACGCACCGGCAGTCCTACGGCGACATCTTCGCCGTCACCTGCATCAAGACGCTGGCGGTCTTCTTCGTGATCGCCGTCTACTACCTGACCGGGATCGTCTGATCATGAAGAACAAGCTCATATCCCTGGAAGAGGCCGTTGCGCGCATTCCCGACGGCGCTTCCCTGCTGATCGGCGGTTTCATGGCCGTCGGTGGCCCCAACCGGCTGGTGGACGAGTTGATCCGCCAGGGCAAGCGCGACCTGACCATCATCGCCAACGACACCGCCCGGCCCAACAACGGGCTGGGCAAGCTGGTGGTGGAGAAGCTGGTGCGCCGTGTCGTCACCAGCCACATCGGCCTGAACCCCGAGACGCAGAAGCAGATGATCGCCGGCGACATCGAGGTGGAGCTGGTGCCGCAGGGCACGCTGGCAGAGCGCATCCGTGCCGGCGGCGTCGGGCTGGGCGGCGTGCTGACCCCCACCGGCGTCGGCACCACGGTGGAGGAAGGCAAGCGCAAGGTCGAGATCGACGGCGTGACCTATCTGCTGGAAATGCCGATCAAGGCCGACTTCGCATTGGTCGCCGCCAAGCAGGCTGATCTGTACGGCAACCTGACCTACGCTCTGACCGCCCGCAACTTCAACCCGCTGATGGCGATGGCCGGCGCCACCGTCATCGCCGAGGCCGAGGACATCCTGCCCGTCGGCTGCATCCCGCCCGACGCCGTGATGACGCCGTCGGTGCTGGTCGACCACATCGTCACCTCCAAGCCGCGCTGATCGGGGAGTATCGAGCCATGGATGAAAAGACCCTGATCGCCAAGCGCGTCGCGCTGGAACTGAAGGACGGCGACCTCGTCAACCTGGGCATCGGCCTGCCGACCCTGGTCGCCCGCTATGTCCCCGCCGGACGCCACGTGTTCTTCCAATCGGAGAACGGGATCGTCGGCATGTCCGGCCCGATCACCGGTGCGGAGAACCACGACCTGACCGACGCCGGCGGCTCGCCCATCTCGGCCCTGCCGGGGGCGGCGTCCTTCGACAGCGCCCTCTCCTTCGGGCTGATCCGCGGCGGCCATCTCGACGTCACCGTGCTGGGCGGCCTGCAGGTGGACCGCGAGGGGCGGCTCGCCAACTGGATGGTGCCGGGCAAGATGGTGCCGGGCATGGGCGGGGCGATGGACCTGGTCACCGGCGCCCGCCGGGTGATCGTCGCCATGCAGCACAGCGCCAAGGGCGAGGCGAAGATCGTCGAGCGTTGCGCCCTGCCGCTGACCTCGGTCCGCCGCGTCGACCTGGTGGTGACCGACCTCGCCGTCATCGAGCCGACCGATGCCGGGCTCGTCTTGAAGGAAACCGCCCCCGGTGTCACGGTGGAGCAGGTGATCGCCAACACCGGGTGCGAGTTGATCGTCGCTCCGGACCTCCGTTCCATGCCGATCGAAGGATAAAGAAGAATGACCAATCTGAAGGGGAAGGCCGCGCTCGTTACTGGGTCCACCAGCGGGATCGGCCTTGGGATCGCACGGCAGCTTGCGGGCCAGGGCGCCGACCTGATGCTGAACGGCTTCGGCGATGCCGGCTACATCGCCGAGCTGTGCCGGTCGCTCTCGACGGAGTTCGGCGTGCGCGTCGCCCACAACGGCGCCGACATGTCCAAGCCGGAGGAGATCGAGGCGATGGTCGCCGCCGCCGAAGCGGCCTATGGCCGGCTGGACGTGCTGGTCAACAATGCCGGCATCCAGCATGTGGCGCCGGTCGATGCCTTCCCGGTGGAACGCTGGGACGCGGTGATCGCCATCAACCTGTCGGCCGTCTTCCACGGCACCCGTGCGGCATTGCCGGGCATGAAGGCGCGCGGCTGGGGCCGCGTCATCAACATCGCGTCGGTGCATGGGCTGGTGGCGTCGGTCAACAAGTCGGCCTATGTGGCCGCCAAGCATGGCGTGATCGGCCTTACCAAGGTGACGGCGCTGGAACTGGCGGAGACCAACATCACCTGCAACGCCATCTGCCCAGGCTGGGTGCTGACCCCGCTGGTGCAAAAGCAGATCGATGCGCTGGCCGCCTCGCGCAACCTGTCGGTGGAGGAGGCCGGGCGCGAACTGCTGAGCGAAAAGCAGCCGTCCAAGTCCTTCGTTACGCCGGAACAGCTGGGCGAACTGGCGGTGTTCCTGTGCTCGGAGGCCGCCGGCAACATGCGGGGTGCGGCCCTGACGATGGATGGCGGCTGGACCGCCCAATAAGACGGGCGGCTTAACGCATTGGGGGCGGGTCGATAGGCCTGTCCCCAAGAGTCCCGGCTTTTTTTCAGGTGTCAGCTGTCGCTGGTGACCGGGACGATGTCGAAGGGTGTCGCGATGAAGGGGCGGCCCTGGCCATGACCGGCACGCGCATGGCCGCGTTCGGTCGCCGCCTGCCGGAAATAGCCGACGACGAACACGCGCAAGGCATTGGCAAGCGACACGCCGGCCTGGGAAGAGCGGCGGCCCTGCTGCTCCATGCGGTCACGGACGTCGTAGCAGAGTTCGTCCACCGTCAGATCCTCCCGACGGCAGATTTCTTCGAGCCCTTCCCAATAAGACGGCTCCAATCGGATCGTGACATCGCGCCCGGACAATTTGAGCGTGCGGGACGTCAGTGAAGCGACGCCCGTAAATTGATCGACGCGAGATTTGTTATTCCCTTCGCTCGACATGCTCTTAAGCCCTCGTGCTACCCGTGCGATTGCCCCCAACGCATGCACACTATAACGCGACCACAACCCATTTTGGGAACAAAACTTTAGGCAGGTAAGGATTCCCCCTAGGGAACCCGTTCGGGGTCACCGGCCATGTCCTTTAGCAATGCCAGATCATTGATGACGATAAAACCTTTGGCATATGTCACCACTCCTGCCTTTCGCAGGGCGCCGAGGCACTTGTTCACCATTTCACGGGTGACGCCCAGCATGTTGGCCAGGGCTTCCTGCGACAGCGGCAGGGTCAGCCGCAGGCCGGCAGAAGTCTGCTGCCCATAGCTGTCCGACAGCAGCAGCAGCCGGCGGGCAAGCCGGCGCGGCACGTCGTGGAAGACGGCGTCCTCGATGTTTTCCGATACCCAGCGCAGCCGGTCGCACAGCACGACCATCATGCGGGTGCACAGGCGCGGATGGCGTTCCAGGAAGGGGATGAAGTCGGCCCGGTCGATGCGGTAAAGCTCGACCGGCCGCAGGGCGATCGCGGCGGCCGTGCGTTCCCGCCCGTCGATCAGGCCGATCTCGCCCAGGACATCACCGGCTTCCAGGATGTTCAGCAGCATCGTCTTGCCGTCCGCCGAGGAGGTGCGGATGGCGATCTGCCCCTTCAACACGGCGAACAGGCTGTCGCCGGGGTCCCCCTTGTCGAAGATGATCTGGTCGGCATCGAAGCGGGCGATGCGGCCCAGCGTCAGCATTTCCGCCATCTGCCCGGCATCGAGTTCCCCGAGCAGCCGGTTGCGCCTCAGTACCGCCGCAATATCCATCGGCGCGTTCATCCATCCGTCCAGGCACAGTTTCGCGCCGGGCTGGCGGTCATCGCCACCCCGGCGCGATCAGTCTAGCGGATACGCCCTTACATCGCGAGCGGAGCCGCGTCGCGCAGGGCACGTTCCCAAAGGACGGTGCGCTCGAAGTGAAAGCGGGCCTCCGGCGCCGCATCGTCACCCGTCGGACGGCCCAGCCGCCGGGCCATGGTGCGCAGCATCGCCTTGGCATCCTCGCGCTTCTGGTCGAACCGACCCTGCGGCAACCAACTGCGGAACGCCGCCAATTCGGACGCCGGCAGGCCGATATCGCCGCCCAGCCGCAGCATCCGGCCAAATCCGCGCTCGCGGTAGGGCAGTTCCTTGGCGATGGATTCCAGGCGCAGGGCCGTCTCGGCGGTCAGCACCCGGTCGGCCGTCGCGTCGGACAGGGTGCGGCGGATGTTGACCATCGCCTCCGACAGGGAGGTGTAACCCAGCTCGGCCGGGCCGTGGATCACCGCCACCTCGTCGTCATCCTCCAGCCGGCCGTCGCGGAACGCCTCGAAGATGGCGCCGACGCCGACCATGCCGAAGGGATACAGCTCCGCCGCGCGCAGCGCCCCCATGCTGGAGGCGCCGAACACCGGGATGCCGGCATGGATGGCGTAGAGGATTTCCTTGTGCCAGACCGACGGCACGCTTTCAAAAAAACCGTCGATGATGCCGATGGCCGCAGGCTTTTCCGCGCACAGCCGCAGAACGTCGCCCTGGGCGACCGGCGGCAGATAGGTGGCGTCCAGCTCCCGCGCCGCGTCCTCACGCGGAAGGGTGGGGCCGAGAAAGACATAGACGCCGCTCATGCCGCCTTCTCCATGGCTTGGGCGCCGAGCACGCGCAGGCCGCGTTCGCCCAGCAGGTAATCGGGGGATTCGTCGGCACCCTCCAGCCCCGGCACGACGACGCGCACGACGGGGATGCCGAATTCGGGCTTGGTCAGGTCGACCGCCACCGCCTCCTCGATGCCGACGGCACGCAGCCGGTCGAGCTGGTGGGCGAGGTCGGCCTCGATGGTGGGGGCGGTGCTGGTCGGACAATGGTGGAAGGAGCGCCGGCCGGCGCCCTCCACGATCATGGCCTTCCAGCGGGCATGATGGGCAGGGTCGAGGTGGCGCTCATACTCGGCGCGGGGCATGTCGTCGCGGGCGCCGGCGATGAAGGTCAGGCGGCTCTGCGCCGCCTCGGTCAGGGCGCGGGACAGGGCGATCTCGCGCGCCGCATGGCAACCCATGCCGGTGGCCGGGCGGATGGAATGCTGGGGCATCTCCTCGCGCTCGACGATGCGGCAGAGGAAGGCGGGCAGGCCGACGTCGCTGGTGGTCTCCCACACGCCGACGGCGACGCCGGCCGCTTCGAACCGGTCGATCAGCGAGCGGCAGACCGGATCGTCGATGCTGTCAAGGTCGATGCGGGTCGTCGCTTGGCCAATTGGATCCTGCAGGCGCCACAGGGTGGTCGCGTCGCGCTCCACCAGTTCGGTGACGGCGTGGCTGATCGCCTCCACCTTGTGGTTGCCCGACGCCAGCCCGTTGGAGCCGGCCAGGAAGGCGCCGTGGCCGGGGGCCATCGGCACGGTGAAATTCAGGTGGACCATCTCGAACGGAACCCATTTCGGGCCGCCGTTCAGCAAATCCTGCCCCTCGATCCACAGGATGGGGCTGTTGGGGTTGAAGCTGCCGGTCGACAGCCGGGGCAGGCGGTCGACGTCCACCACCGGGTGGGTCCAGCGCAGCTCCTCGAAGCTGGCGAACTTCAGCGGCAGGGTGATGCGTTCGGCGTGATAGCTCTCGATCGACTCCATGACCCCCGACGCCTTGGCGGCGGCGAGCGTCACTCCCTTGCCCTGCGACACCGAAATGGAGCGTGAGTTCGGCCGCGTCACCATCACCACCGGAATGCCGACGGCATCCAGTCCGGTGACGTTGGCGACCCGGGTGATCCCCATGATCGGCAGGAACGGGGCGACCCGTGCCAGGGTCTGTTCGGGCGCCATGACCCGGTGGGTGCCGACCGTGTGGGCCTTCACCGCATCCGAAACGGAGGCTTTGACATCGAGCAGATCGAAGGGCATCGCGGCTTGTCCGGGGCGGAGGAGAATCGAGAGGGCGCGTCCCGTTCCCGGGTCCGTGGCCGGTCAGCACCTGAAGCGGCGCTGGTGGCCACGGTCCGAAGAACCGGAACCGGGAACCCGATCAGGCGCCCGGGGTGATCAGGATACGGGCGGCTTCGTGGTCGGAGGACTGGAAGCCGGCGCGGTCGCCGGAACGGATGTGGGTGCGGGCGGTGGCGATGGCGCTGTCGGCAACCTCGGACACGCCATGCGCGGTCACGGCATAGAGACGGCCATCGGCGCCACGGATCATGGAAGCCTGGGAGATCGAAACGTTCATGGAGCTAATCCTTCAAGTGTGCGGTGACGGGCAAACTCTTCACATTCGAAGGGATGTTCGGCTGTGAAAAATTTCACAGTGCCGGTTATGCATCTGGAATTAGACAGAAGGGCAGACAGCGTCATGCCTCGTGCGATGCTGTCCCACAGCACACGGGAGGAGTGGGGCCATGTTCATTCAAAAGAAGGCTGTTGATCACATGCCTGGCATAATCGATCTCAGCGCCTTGATGACTTGGCCTACGGTGGTGTCGCGTACAATTCCGTTGCCTGATCGGCGCGCCCGCCTTCGTTTGGAGGCTGTGGTTTGGAGCGGATTGGACGATATTGCCCGTAAAGAACGCAGGCCTGTTCAGGAGCTTTGTCGGGAAGTGGATGCATTGCGGCCATCAAGCACGCCACTGACAAGTGCTATTCGCAACTACGTTCTCGATTATTACCGACAGGCTGAATCTCGTTGATTGTCGGATCGTAGCAGTTTTCCTTTCGGTATAACCTTGAAATCAGAAAACAGTAATTGGATTTTTTCGTTTAGCGCATCTTGCTGCGACGCGAGACATTAATAAACTGCGCGCTTCCTGCTCTGCCTGTGCCAACATTTGAGTTGCGTAGGCGTTGCCACCACTTTGGATAAATGTAGCCTCGGCTTCAAGAGCGCGCGCTTTTATAAGATAACCATCTCTGCCGGTTCTTTTTGCGGAATCCTGTACAAGAAGCGCTTGATGCAGAGCTGCCGGCACGTCACCAGTTAACAAGCATGTCTCGCCAAACCAGATATGAACTTGGTGGATGTAAGCATTTCCGCCTTCTCTGCGAGCAGAAAGCAAAGACTCCTTAAGTAAATGTAAGCCGTCTGATCTCCGGCCGCAATGAACTTGTGCATAACCAGTGGCACCAAGTAGAAAAGCTCTGTGGAGCTTCGAGTTGGTCGTGCCGCAGAGTTCCAGCGCCATCTCCAAGTGAGGTAGAGCGCTAACATGATTGTCGAGCAGGAGATGCACCAGACCTAAGTGTTCGAGTGCAAATAGTCTTGAAAAGTTATGTGCACTAACTTCGGCAGCTTCCACCGCACTTAGAGCAATGGAATTTGCCTCGACCTCGTAGCCCATTTCAGCAAAACTGCGAGCTAGGTTTGCGAGCACTCCGACTTCACCGATGGTGGCAAGCCCGAATCGCTCCCGAGGCTGGGCGCCTGTGAGCATCTTGCGCGCCATTCCGAGAATGCGGCAACTGTCACTGAAACGACCTTTCTCGGCCAGAACACCGCCATACCGAACCAGAAGCTGGATGCGGGTGTTTAGATCAAATTTGCCGTTGTCCGCTCCCAGACCCTGCTCGCTGTACTGAATGGCTTGGTCGATGTTTCCATGCGCCCATTCCGTTGCGGCCATCATCGAAGATGCCCGCGCGTAGCGTCGTGTGTCCGATATGACCAGGGAGAGTTGCCGAGCCTGTTCCAATGGATGAGCAGCGTCAGTGAGCCCGCGCGGAAGATTGGCGCGTGCCAGGGCGATGGAGCCGTCAATCCGACGCAACCGGTTGCGCGGCGTGTCCGGGCAGCGGTCAAGCGCAGTCAAGGCGTTCCGGTAATGCCGGCTCGCGTCCTCTAACCGCGAGCGCAGCTCCGCCCGCACGCCGGCACGCCGGCCGAACAGGTGTGCTGCCGCCCAGCTTTCCGCCTTGAAGGCGTGGTGGGCCAGCAGGTCCAGGCGGTTGGGCAGGTCGGCGTCGCGGCGGTGGCGCAGCGCCTCCAGCACGCGGGCATGAAGCGCCCGGCGGTCGGACTTCGTCAGGGTGGCGTAGGCGACCTCTTGGATCAGCGCGTGCTTGAAGGAATACTCCAGGTTGGGCAGCAGGCGGGTGCGCAGCACGAAGCCGGCGCGCTCCAGATAGGCCAGCGTGTCGGACAGGACCGGCATGGGCAGGCAGGTCAACGCCTGCAGCAGCCCGGCATCGAAGGTGGTTCCGATCACGGCGGCATTCATCAGCAGCCGGCGCCGCTCCAGCGTCATCAGGTCCATGCGCTCGCCAAGCAGCGCATGCAGCGTGCGCGGCAGCTTGTCGACCACCAGCGGGTCGATCAGCCGGTAGGATCCCGGCGTGCCTTCGATGGCGTTGGCTGTCTCCAGCGTGCGCAGAACCTCTTCCAGATAGAGCGGAACGCCCTGGCAGCGGGTGGCGACCTGGGCCTTCAACTCCACCAGCGACCAGTCCGGCCCCAGCCAATGGGCCAGGAAACTCTGCACCTGATCCGGCGACAGCATACCCAATTCCATGCGCCGCGCGCCCGGCCGGCCGTTCCAGCCCTGCTCCCGCGATTCCGGCCCCAGCGGCGGCGGTCGCCGGGTGGCGAGCAGCAACAGGCGCGACCCGGACCCCGGCAGTGCTTCCGCCAGCCGATCCAGCAGCCGCACCATCACCGGCCGCGCCCAATGCGCATCCTCGACCAGGACCAGCAGCGGCCGGCCCACGACCCCCTCGCCATCGGTCTCGGCGCCATCATGCGTTGGAACCGGAGCCGCGAGTTCAAGCGTCGCCCCCACCAGGCCTTCGATGCCCAGCGACAGGCGTTGCGCCGCATCAAGGCCGCTCCACAGCGGGTCGAGCCCCGGCAGGCCGAACAGCGCCCGCACGGCGTCGCCCGCCAGCGAACCGGAGCGGCGGCCTGCGGCCTCGCACACCCAGCCGACGCCTTCCTCGCTGGCACGGCCCGCCACCTGCTCCGCCAGGCTCAGCGCCACCGCTTCGAGGTCGTCGGGATCGGCCAGACGGCGGATCGGCATCTGCGGCCATTGCAGCAGAGTCCAGCGCCGGCTGCGGGGATCGCGCAGAAACTCCCCCACCAGCCGCGACTTGCCAATTCCGGCATCCCCCTGCAGCAGAAGCTGGGCGGGTGCCCCGGCCTCCACCGAATCGGCGATGGCGAACAGGGTCGCCACCTCCTGCTCGCGGCCGACATAGGGGGCGTCGGTGGCGGACAGCAGGTCGGTGGCGGTGCGGCGGACGGCGCGGGCTCCGTCGAGCAGGAAGGCCGGCATCGGCTCCACCTCGTCGGACAAACGCAGGCTTCCCATCGGGCGCGCCGTCACGCCGACCGGGATCAGGTCCAGCGTGTCGCGGCTGAGCTGAGCGGTGTCGGAGGCGGCGCGCTGCTGCAGCTTGGCGGCCATGTGCACGCATTCACCGACGGCACGATAGTCGGTCCACAGGCCGTTGGTCACCACATGGGTCACGGCGTCGCCGGAACTGATGCCGATGCGGATCTGGAAAAGCGGCCTTCCATGTTCGTCGCGGGTTGCGCTGAGGATGTCCTGGGCAGCCAGGCAGGCGCGCAGGGCATGGTCCTCCTTGGCGCCGGGGGCGCCGAAGGTCGCCAGGAAACCATCGCCCAGCATCTGCGTAACCGTGCCTTCGAAACGCGGCACCGCCTCCGTCACGCGATCCAGGATGGAGAGGAGCAGGTCGTCGGCATCCTCCGGATCACGGCCGGCCACGATGGCGGAGGAGCGGACGATGTCGACGAACATCGCCGTTACCACCTTGCGCTCGCGCGGCTTGTCGCCCGGCAGGCGTGATGCCTCCTGCCAAGGACGGCCTTCGTCCGTCGCTGTGCCCAACATGGTGTCCGCCATGTCCGCCCCCTTTGCGGAATTCGCGTTGGCATATTAGAGCATGCAATTCGAATTTTGCGAACATCCGAGCGATGTATCGCCCTAAGATTTTCGCGCAGGCGGAAGCCAACATATCGGTGTATGTAATTCGGGGCAAAAAGAAAGCGCCGCGACTTGCGCGGCGCCTTGATTGTTACTTGTGATGAATATCCGCTGTGCCTGACTCGGTCGCGGTTGACGCTGGCCGGAGTCAACCCGGCTCAGCGTCGGACGGCGATGTTCTCCACCTGGGACACGTCGCGCACGGCGCCGCGGTCGGCACTGGTCGTCAAGGCGGCATAGGCGCGGAGCGCCGGGGAAACCACGCGGTCGCGGCTGGCCGGCTTCCAGGCATCCACACCCTTGGCGTTCATCGCATCGCGGCGGCGCTGCATCTCCTGGTCATCGACGGCGAGGCGGATGATGCGGTTGGGGATGTCGATCTCGATGCGGTCGCCGTCCTGCACCAGCCCGATGGCGCCGCCCTGCGCCGCTTCCGGCGAGACATGGCCGATCGAAAGCCCCGACGTGCCGCCGGAGAAACGACCGTCGGTGACCAGTGCGCAGGCCTTGCCCAGCCCCTTCGACTTCAGGTAGCTGGTCGGGTACAGCATTTCCTGCATGCCGGGGCCGCCGCGCGGACCCTCGTAGCGGATGACCACCACCTCGCCCGCCTTGACCACATCGCCCAGGATGCCGGCGACGGCGTCGTCCTGGCTTTCGAAGACGCGGGCCGGCCCGGCGAAGACGAGGTTGGAGGCATCGACGCCCGCCGTCTTCACGATGCAGCCGTTCTCCGCGATGTTGCCGTACAGAACGGCGAGGCCGCCGTCCTGGCTGAAGGCGTTTTCGGCCTTGCGGATCACGCCCTTCTCCCGGTCGAGGTCCAGTTCCGGCCAGCGGCGCTCCTGGCTGAAGGGCACGACGGTCGGGATGCCGCCGGGGGCGGCGCGATACAGGGTGTGGACGGACTGGTCCTGGGTGCGCATCACGTCCCAACGGTCCAGCGCGTCACCCAGCGTCGGGGCATGGACGGTGGGGGCTTCGCGGTTCAGCAGGCCGGCGCGGTCCAGTTCGCCCAGGATGCCGAAGATGCCGCCGGCACGGTGCACGTCCTCGATATGGACGTCGGCCACCGCCGGGGCGACCTTGCAGACGTTGGGGACGTGGCGCGACAGCCGGTCGATGTCGGCCATCGTGAAGTCGATGCCGCCTTCCTGCGCCGCGGCCAGGATGTGCAGGACGGTGTTGGTCGAGCCGCCCATGGCGATGTCGAGCGTCATCGCATTCTCGAACGCCGCCTTGCTGGCGATCCCGCGCGGCAGGGCGGTGGCGTCCTCCTCCTGATACCAGCGGCGGCAGAGATCGACGGCGAGGCGGCCGGCGGCGAGGAACAGCTCCTTGCGGTCGGCGTGGGTCGCCAGGATGGTGCCGTTGCCGGGCAGCGACAGGCCCAGCGCCTCGGTCAGGCAGTTCATCGAGTTGGCGGTGAACATGCCGGAGCAGGAGCCGCAGGTCGGGCAGGATCCGCGCTCCATCTCCGCCGCCTCTTCATCGGAGACGGTCGGGTCGGCGGCGGCGACCATGGCGTCGATCAGGTCGACCGACTTGACCTTGCCGCGCCACTTGACCTTGCCGGCCTCCATCGGGCCGCCGGAGACGAAGACCGCCGGGATGTTGAGACGCATCGCGGCCATCAGCATACCGGGCGTGATCTTGTCGCAGTTGGAGATGCAGACCAGCGCGTCGGCGCAGTGCGCGTTCGCCATGTACTCCACCGCGTCGGCGATCAACTCGCGCGAGGGCAGGCTGTACAGCATGCCGCCATGGCCCATGGCGATGCCGTCATCCACCGCGATGGTGTTGAACTCCTTCGCCACGCCGCCGGCCTTCTCGATCTCGCGGGCGACCAACTGGCCCAGATCCTTCAGGTGGACGTGTCCCGGTACGAACTGGGTGAAGGAATTGGCGATGGCGATGATCGGCTTGCCGAAATCGCCGTCCTTCATGCCGGTCGCCCGCCACAGGCCGCGCGCGCCCGCCATGTTGCGGCCGTGGGTGGAGGTGCGGGAACGGTAGTGCGGCATGGATCGGTCCTCAGCTGGTCGATTCGGGCGAGTTGGCGAAAGGAATGGAACGAAACGGGTGGGCACCTTAGCAATCTCCTGTCGCGCGCGCCAGAGGCGCGATCCCGTCGCGGAGGCCTGAGACGCGACATCGGCGTGGCCCTGCCATGCACGCCGCGAGGATTGCCGATGATAAGCAGGCTTATTAATTCATCGAAACCGATAAGCAAGCTTATGATATGCCGATGTCCTCCGCCGCCGATTCCCGCTCTGCAAGCCCCCATTCGATGAGCTTGGGTGCAGTCCTGACCGATACGGCGCGCATGATGCGTGTCCGTTTCGACCAGCGCGCCCGCCATCTCGGCCTGACCCGCGCGCAATGGTCGGTGATCGCCACGCTGGCGCGGAACGAGGGGATCAAGCAGGCGGCTCTGGCCGATCTCCTGGAAATCGAACCGATCACGCTCTGCCGGCAGATCGACCGCATGGAGGAGGGCGGCTGGATCGAGCGCCGTGCCGACCCCACCGACCGGCGTGCCCGCCTGCCGCACCTGACGCCGAAAGCGCATGCGGTGCTGGAGCAGGGCCGGGCGCTCGCCACCGGGATCTATGCGGAGGCGCTGGCCGGTCTGCCGTCCGATGCCGAGGCCAAGCTGGTCGGGATGCTGGCCCACATGCGCGCCAACCTGTCCGACCGCCGGGCTGAACCGGCCGAGAAGACGACTGCCGAGAAAATCGCCGTCAAGGCCTGACGCTTTCCGTTTTTTCCTTCGGGACCCGACCGCTATGACCGCCGTGACCGACCGCGATACCGAAACCCGCCCTGCCGCCAAACCCGTCCGCCGGACGCGCTGGCGCCGCTGGCTGCTGATGGCCGCCTTGCCGTTGCTGGTGGCGGTCGGCGGCGGCTATGAGTATGTGGTCGGCGGACGCTACGTCTCGACCGACAACGCCTATGTCCAGCAGGACAAGGTGACGATCAGCCCGGATGTTTCCGGCCGCATCGTCGAGGTGGCGGTGCGCGAGAACCAGCCGGTCCATCGCGGCGACTTGCTGTTCCGCATCGATGACGAGCCTTACCGGCTGGCGTTGCAGCAGGCGGAAGCCGCGCTGGCGTCGGCCCGGCTGAAGGTGGAGCAGTTGCGCGCCGACCTGGGCGAGGAGCAGGCCAAGCAGGCCGCGGCGGAGGAGAAGGTCGCCTTCGAGCAGCGCGAGTTCCAGCGCCAGCAGGACCTGCTGAAGACCGGCGTCGCCGCACGCGCGACCTATGATTCCGTGCGCCACGACCTGATGGCGGCGCAGCAGGACCTGAACACGGAGAAGCAGGCGGTGGTCAGCGCCCGTGCCGCGCTGGGCGGCGATCCCGACATCCCCACCGACCGCCATCCGATGGTGCTGGAGGCGCTGGCGAAGAAGGCCACGGCGCAGCGCGACCTCGACCATGCCGTGGTGACGGCGCCGGCCGACGGCGTGGTCAGCCAGACCGACCGGCTGCTGGTCGGGCAATATGCCTCGGTCGGGCTGTCGGCGGTCAGTCTGGTGATGAGCGGGTCGAGCTGGGTCGAGGCGAACTTCAAGGAAACCGACCTGACCCATATGGCGGTCGGCCAGACCGCGACCGTGGTGCTCGACGCCTATTCCGGACGCACCCTGACCGCCCATGTCGAGAGCATCGGCGCCGGCACCGGATCGGAGTTCTCGGTTCTGCCCGCCCAGAACGCCACCGGCAATTGGGTGAAGGTGGTGCAGCGCGTGCCGGTCCGTCTGCGCATAGACGGGACGGATGGCGATCAGTCGGGGGCCGCAGGCGTGCCGCTGCGCACCGGCCTGAGCGCCGAGGTGGAGGTCGACACCCATTACAGCCGGCCGCTGCCCGGCGTGATCGGCAACGCGGTCGCGGCGATCCGGTAAGGCCTTCAGCCCCCACCAACCGACAATCATCCGCAGGCATTCCATGGCCGCCAGCCAATCCCCTGCCGCCCCGCATGAGGTGAAGCATCGCGGCATGATCACCGTGTCGATCATGCTCGCCACCATCATGCAGGTGCTGGACACCACCATCGCCAACGTCGCCTTGCCCAGCATGCAGGGCAGCCTGGGGGCGGCGCAGGACACCATCACCTGGGTGCTGACCTCCTATATCGTGGCGGCGGCCATCGCGACGCCGGCCACCGGCTGGATGGCCGACCGGTTCGGGCGCAAGCGGCTGTTCCTGATCGCAGTGGCGGGCTTCACCGCCGCGTCGGTGCTGTGCGGGCTGGCCGGCAGCCTGACGCAGATGGTGGCCTTCCGGCTGGTGCAGGGTATCTTCGGCGCGGCCCTGGTGCCGCTGTCGCAGTCGGTGCTGCTGGACATCAACCCCAAGGAGCGGCATGGACAGGCGATGGCGCTATGGGGCGCCGGCATCATGGTCGGTCCCATCGCCGGGCCGACGCTGGGCGGCTGGCTGACCGACAGCTTCAGCTGGCGCTGGGTCTTCTACATCAACCTGCCGGTTGGGCTGCTCGCCTTCTTCGGCATGCTGGTCTTCCTGCACGAGACCAAGGGCCGGCAGCGCGGCTTCGATTTCTTCGGCTTCGCCATGCTGGGACTGGCGGTCGGCGCCTTCCAGATGCTGCTGGACCGCGGCGAGCAGCTGGACTGGTTCGGCGCGACCGAAATCTGGATCGAGACGGCGCTGGCCGCCTGCGCCTTCTGGATCTTCGCCATCCACATCGCCACCGCCCACGGCAACACGAAGACCGAGCCCTTCATCGACCCGGCGCTGCTGCGCGACCGCAACTTCGTCACCGGCCTGATCCTGATCTTCGTGATCGGCGTGATCCTGCTGGCGACCATGGCGCTGCTGCCGCCGATGCTGCAGAACCTGCTGGGTTACCCGACGGTCACCACGGGGCTGGTGCTGGCGCCGCGCGGCGTCGGCACGATGATCTCGATGCTGATGGTGGGACGGCTGGTGCGCAGGGTGGACGCGCGGCTGCTGATCCTGGCGGGGGTGCTGCTGACCAGCTGGTCGCTGTGGTACATGACCGGCTTCGCCATCGTGATGGACCGCGAGCCGATCATCGTCAGCGGCGTGGTGCAGGGGCTGGGTTTGGGGCTGGTCTTCGTGCCGCTCAGCACCATCGCCTTCGCCACGCTGGAGCCGCGGCTGCGCACCGACGCCGCCAGCCTGTTCAGTCTGGTCCGCAACCTGGGCAGCAGCGTCGGCATCTCGGTGGTGATGACCCTGCTGTCGCAGAACACCCAGGTCAACCACGCCAGCCTGTCCGCGCATCTGACGCCGTTCTCCCAGGCGATGACGGAGCAGGTCACCGCCTCGCCTCAGGCGCTGGCGGTGCTGAACGCCCAGGTCACGCAGCAGGCGGCGATGATCGCCTACATCGACGATTTCAAGCTGATGATGTACGTCGCGCTGCTGGTGATCCCGATGCTGCTGCTGCTCCGGCGGCCGAAGGCCGGGGCTCCGGCGCCGGAGGACGCGGCGGTGATGGAGTAGAGTGGGAGCCGGATCAGGCGGCCATGCTCGACATCGACCGGCAGCTTTCGGCGCAGCGGCGGCACATCTCGGCGCACCGCTTCATCATGGAGTCGTCGGCCATGCGGTCGCAGTCGTCGGCACAGGCGGCGCAGATCTCGGCGCAGGCGCCGCAGGTGAGGTGGTGGAAGCGGGAGCCGCGGGTCATGAAATCCGCGCTGGTGCGGCAGATGTCGACGCAGTCCAGCAGCAGACGGATATGCCCGGCCTCCGCATGCGCACCGCCCTTGGTCAGGCAATGTGCGACGGTTTCCAGGCAGATCGTGTGGCAGTCGGTGCAGTTGCGGATGCAGTCGTCCATCGACGGCGTACCGGCCATGACAGGTCCTCCGGAGAAGATTGCAGGATCGACCTGACAACCGGCTCCGGGGCCGCAGGGTTCCGCCGGTGGAAGGAAGAGCGGACTGGGGTCAGTCGGCAGAGGCGCTCTTGCCGCCGTCCTTTTTCGGGCTGCGCGGAGACTTGGCGGTGGTCGCCTTGGCGGTGGTCTTTCCGGCTGTCGCCTTGGGGGCATCCTCGGTCTTCGGCTTGGCCGTGGCCGGCTTGGTCTTCGCGGACTTGGCGGGGGCGGATTTGGCGCCATCCGCCGGGGTGCTCGCGACTTCGGACAGGGATTCGGCGGCAGCGCGGGTGCTCTTGCCGGCGGCCTTGGAGGTGGCCTTGGAGATGGGGGCCTTCTTGCGCGATCCGGCGGCCTTTTCCGTCGGCTCCAGTGCGCCGGCGCCGCGGATTTCCGCTTCCGCCTGGGTCCAATGGTCGGAATCGCGGCCGTGCGGACGGCCCTCGCTCTCCCACAATTCGTGGGCGCGGCGTCGGATACGCTCCAGGATATCGTCGGTATCGGCCATCGAGTCCCCCATGTGTCTGTCCGGCATTTGTCCGCCCGGCGCGTCTGCCATACCGTATTTTGTGGCAGCGACCCGCCGACGTTGCAAAGCCACTCGTGCGAGGCACCACGAAAGAGGCGGAGACTCCCGACTCCGCCGTTCCATGAGGGCAACACCGCAGGATCGCACTGGTTCCCAATCGCTCATTTCCGTGCCACAAGGCGCCCGCCGACCTGAACCGTGAGCCGCGCGAATCATGACGCCTGCACCTTCCATCGCCCGTCCCTCCCTGCTCGACCGTGCCGCGGCGGCGCCCTGGTGGCTGCTGTGCCTGGGGCTGGCCGCGGCGATGGCGCTGTCGGTATTGCTGGTCGGGTTCCGGCTGCCTTACTGGGTGCATTCGGACCAGGATCTGGTGCTGGCCTATCATGGGCTGCTGTTCGGCGATGGGCTGCCGCAGGAATATTTCGACCATCCCGGCTACGGCTATTTCCTGGTGATCGACGTCTGGTACCGGCTTCTGCATGCTGTCGGGCTGCTGCCGGTCGCCACGCTCTCGGCCTTGCCGCCGGGCAGCGACGTGGCGGCGACGCAGGCGGTCTGGCAGTCGCTGGTCCAGGCCGGGCGGGCGCTGTCGATCCTGCTGACCGCCGCCTTCGCCGTCAGCTATGCCACGCTGCTGCGCGGGCTGCTGGGCGACCGGCGGGTGGCGCTGCTGGCCGGCGTTCTGCTGGCCTTCGGCGTCGGGCTGACGGCGCAGGGGCGGCAGATGCGCACCGACCTGCTGTCGGCCGGCTTCGTCGTGCTGGGGCTGCTGCTGGTCCTGCGGGCGGTGCGGCCGGCCGAGGGCAGGCCGTGCGGCGGCGCGTCGCTGCTGCAGCTGGCACTGGGCGGGCTGCTGGTCGGGCTGGCCATGGTGACCAAGGTGCAGGCGGTGTTCCTGGCGATGGGGCTGCCGGTGGCGGCGATCCTGTTCGGGCGACGGGCGGAGCCGGAAACCGCTCCGGGACCGGCCTGGGGCACGGCGGCCGTGGTCGGGCTGCTGGCGGCAGCGGCGGCGGTGCCGGCCTTCGGGCTGATCCAGGCCGGGCTGGCCGGCTGGGGACGCGCGGTTTATCCCTACACTCCCGTTGGCGGCGGGCTGTCGGGCGGCGGGTACCAGAGCATTGTCGCCGGCTGGGTGCTGGTCGGCATCCTGGTCCATGCGGTGGTGCATCGGGTGCCCCCGGCCCGCGCGGTGGCCGGGGCGGCGGCGGTGCTGCTGGGGCTGGCGGTCGGGCTGCTGGCGCTCGACATCCGCTGGAACGAGCAGAACGCCATCGCCGTGGCGAACTTCGTCGAGCACATGTTCGTCTTCTCCTCCTGGCGGCACGGGGCGGAGCTTCAGGGACAGGGCAACGTGGTGGGGCAGGGGACGCTGGCGCTTCTGCTGGCCGGCATCGGCCGCACGCTGGCGATCCGCACCATCGTCCTGCACCCCGACAACATCCCGCAGACCATCGTCGTGGAGTGGTTCGCCCTGGCCGGGGCGGTGGTGTTGTGGCGGAAGGGGGAAAGGTTGGCCGCGGTGCAGGCGCTGTTCCTGCTGCTGGTCGCCTGGGGGCTGGAGGCGCTGTTCTCGCTGCGCGGTTTCCAGCGCGCCTATGCCGCCTACACCGACCCGCTGGCGATCCTGTCCGCCGCCTGGGTGCTGGCGCGGATGCCGGGGCTGCTGGACCGGACCAAGCCGCGGCGCTGGATCCTGGGCGGAGTGGCGCTGGTGGTGGTGGCGGCCCATGCCTGGCCGATCATCGAGACCCGGAAGCTGCCGAACCCGGCAACCCATTGCGAGTGGATCCCGATCTACATGCCCAAGGTGGCACCGTTTCCCTTCTGTCATTAGGCCCCTTCTGCCGTTAGGTGCCTCCCAAGTTCCGCGCGCGGTCCAGTGCCTCGACCACGCCGGCGCTGTCGATGTCGGCGAAGTCGGGGCGGTGGTGGATCAGCACCCGCGGGCCGGTGCTGTGGATCGGGTCGGAGGCGTCGGAGAACACCACCACGGTGGGGCAGCCGACCGCGGCGATCAGGTGCGTCGGGCCGGTGTCGTTGCCGACCGCCCCCCAGGCCCGGCGCGCCAGCCCGCCCAGTTCCGGCACGCTGGTGCGGTCGGTGAGGTCGACAGCCTGCGGGCAATACTCGGCGATGCCGCGGGCGAGGTCGCTCTCGATGCCCGTGCCGATCACCACCGGAATGATGCCGCGTCCGGCCAGCGCAGCCGCCACCTCGGCATAACGGCGGACCGGCCAGCGCTTGTCCGGCCGTCCGGGGGAGGAGCCGGGGACCAGCAGGGCGAAGCGTTCCGGCAGGTTGAACTTGGCGATGTCGGCGTCGAGCCAGGACAGGTCGGGCGTCTCGTCCGGCACGATGCCGAAGGGGGCGAGCTGGCGGACATAGCGGTCGCGCACCGGCACCTTGCGCCGCCCCTCGTAGCGGTCGGGGTGGGAGGCGCCATGGGCGGTGCCCGACCATTCCGGCCAGGGGCCGGGGAACAGCAGCCGGTGGTACAGGTCGGTGCGCGTCTGCGCCTGGAGATCGTAGACCCGGTCGAAGCGATGGGCGCGCAACGTCCGGCGGATCGCCAGATAGGCCGACAGCGAACGCTCGCGCGGGTCCTCCAGCACCTCGTCGAACAGGCCGCTCATGCGGGCGAGCGGGGCGAGGGACGGCAGGGTCAGCAAGGTCACCCGGTCGCCGGCATGGTGGCGGCGGATGGCGGCGAAGGTCGTCTGCGCCAGGAAGAAGTCGCCGAAGGCGCCCAGCTTGATGACCAGGATGCGGAGCGGGCGCTTGCTCATCGTGTCTTGTCCCCGATACGGGCCCCGATGCGGGTTGCCAGCCGCAGCATCAGCGCGGCGGAAAGGAATCCTGCCATCCACCAGGGCTGCCAGATGCCGTAGGCGGTGCTGCCCATCGCCATCGCCGTGGCGAACAGGGCGAGCGCGAAGGGCTGGTCGCGGCGCTCCAGCCGGGCGGTGGCGGCCAGCAGCATCAGCAGCACGGCCAATGCCAGCGCCGCCCCGACCGCACCGGTCTCCAGCCAGACCTGAAGGAAGGCGTTGTGGGGATGCAGCGGCAGCAGGCTGTCGCCGATCGGCGAGAAGTCCGACACCGCCCCCTCCGGCGGCAGGGAGCGCGAGGCGTCGATGCCCTGGCCGAACACCGGCGTGCGCAGCGCGCGGTCCGCCGCATGGCCCCAGATCTCCACCCGGTGCTGGGCGGAACGGAACAGCAGCGGCGAATGGTCGAGGTCGAGCGGGCCGGAGAACAGCAGGGCGGCCGGCAGCACCAGCAGGAAGGCTGCGGTCACCGCGGCGCTGAACAGGCGGCGGGTCCAGCGCGCCGACGCGCGGGCGGCGGCCAAGGTGACCAGCCCGGCGGCGATGCCCAGCATGGCCGAGCGGCTGGTAAGCGGCAGGCAGGCCAGCGCATAGCCCACCGGCACCAGCAGGGCCGGCATCCGGCGTCCGAAGCGGTCCACCGCCAGGGCGGCCGGCCAGACCAGCAGGCAGAGCAGCGCCGCCGTCCGTTTCGGCACATTGCCGTTCAGCAGGTTGGGCAGCTGGTCGTCGGGCACGCTGTTCCACCAGCGGTTCAGCGGGAAGTCCAGCGCCGCCTCCACCGCGAACAGCAGCCCGCCGGCCAGCCCGCCGGCCAGGAACAGCCCGCCCAGCCGCCGCGCCTCCGCCGCCGGCAGCCCGGCGATCCAGGCGCCGCCGGCCAGCGCGCCGAGCGCGATGTAGCCGATCTCCAGCACCGTCTCCAGCGCGCGGTCCGACGGGCTCCACAGGCTGGAGATCAGGGCCAGCAGCAGGAAGGCCGCCACCGCGGCCACCGCCGGGGTCAGCCGCAGGATGCGCCCGAAGCTTCCACGACGGGCCAGCCCGGTCAGCGACAGCACGAGGACCAGGATGGCCCAGACCGGCAGCCCGCGCGGGGCGAGCGCCGCCAGTGGCCCCAGCACCAGGGCGGCGGCCCCGGCCAGCCCCCGCAACGCGGCATCGACCCCGCTGCCGGATGGGGGCGGGGCGGGAGACGGGGGGGCGGGGCGCGACGCGGTGGCGTCCAGGGACTCGACGGGCATGAACTCGACGCGGATCAGCGGAAACCGGCGGGGACTTAACCGCACTCCCGCCGCGAAAGCAACGGCGCGCGGTCCATGGCGGCGGGGCGCCGGGCAGGAGGTTTGGAACGGCGTGGAACAGGGTTTGGGGGGCTGTTCCATCGTCTCATCCGGCGGTGGGGTGGTCGGCGGGCGGTACCGGATGAGACGTTTGGAACACCGTGAAACAGGAATCCGGGCGGTGTCGCAGTGTTTCATCGGGAGTGAAGCCGTTGGTGGGGAACGCAGATCGGGCGGGCGGCATCCGGCGGGGCATGGCGGTCCCTTTCTGGTGGAGCCAGGACAATGTTCCCATTTATATACTTTACAAAGCCGAGCCTCAGGCGCACTATGATGGTCATAATGAGGTGCAGCCATGGCCGATGCTCTGAACCCTGCTTTCACCGATGAGGCCGCCGCTCGCGAGTGGCTTGAACAGATCCGCTGGCCGGACGGGGCTCACTGTCCGCACTGCCGAGAAGGCCACAATCCGGTGAAGCTGGAGGGCAAAGCCCACCGCCCTGGCCTGTACCAATGCCGCAACTGCCGTAAGCAGTTCACGGTGACGGTCGGCACCGTCTACGAGCGCTCGCATATCCCGCTCCACAAATGGCTCTATGCGACCTATCTGCTGTCCACCTCCAAGAAAGGGATGAGCGCCCATCAGCTGCACCGTATGCTGGGCATCACCTACAAGTCGGCTTGGTTCATGGCGCACCGCATTCGCGAAGCTATGACGGATACCGATGACACCCCAATGGGCGGTCCAGAGTCGACGATTGAAGCCGACGAAACCTACTTCGGGCAAAAGGCGGAGAAGGCCACCGTCACCACCTCAGGCCGTCCCTTTACCAAGGGTGGACGCACCGGCCCGTCCAACAAGCGTTGCGTCGTCTCGCTGGTAGAGCGTGGTGGTAAGGTGCGTTCCTTCCATGTGCGGTCGGCGACCAAGGCCAGCATCATGGCCGTCCTGTCCAGCAACGTCGACCCGCGCTCCCAACTGAACACGGACGAGAGCCGCCTCTACACTGACGCCGGCAAAGCGTTCAACATTCACGAAACGGTCAATCACTCTGCAAAGGAGTATGCGCGCGGCCGAGTGCACACAAACACGATCGAGGGCTACTTCAGCATCTTCAAGCGCGGGATGAAGGGCATCTACCAGCACTGCGCGGAGAAGCACCTCCACCGTTACCTGACGGAATTCGATTTCCGCTATTCGAACCGCCAGATCGGCGATACGGAGCGCACCGTGGAGGCGCTAAAAGGCGCCGAGGGTAAGCGCCTGACCTATCGGCGGATTGGTGAGTGGGCAATCGCCTGATCCGGCGACGATCACTAGTGCCGACTACCATTCCCTGATGCACATTGTGAAGCATCTGCTCAACGCTCGCGCGATAAAGTGACTCGACTCTGCGAGCAAGCTAACCGACATTACAAAGCGGATGAGCTTTGGTTGGCTCATCCGCTTCCTTTTTTGGTGTGCCAACTGGACTTTTCTTCGATTTATGTGGGGTACGAAGCATGCGTTTCACCACCTCAGTGAAGCGATCCATCTGGTCCGGTGGAACACATTCATCATTGGGTTTATGAGCCATGTCGCACTCCATCGATAAGCACCCACAACTTACTCGATATCGTGGACTTTGACAGCTATCTGAGACACGAGGCACTTATGGACGACGATATCCTCGAACCAAACCCCTTTGCGAACCCACCCTTTGCCGAAGTTGGTGATGCGCTTGCACGCGACATCTACACTCAGGTTGGCTTTGCATTGGACCGATGGGAAAATTGCGAAGTTGCATTTGCATCATTATATGCAGCAGTCGCCGCATCTCTGAGAGACGATTATGTTGTCATGCGGGCATTTGGCACTCTGGCGGCAGCGTCGGCGAAATGCGAAATGATTGTTGCTGCCTATGATGCTTTTTTTGATGACCATCCAAATAGTGACCTAAAAGCAAAAATACGTCACTTGACAAACTTGTATAAGCTTGCGGCGGCGCGGAGAAATGAGATTGCTCATGCCATGGTGATTGGCGATTTCACCTATGTTTCAAACGAAAATGGATTGAATCGGTCGCCGACGGAATGGTTTCTTGTTCCATCTATTTATAGCACACGGAAAACAAAGCCACAGATGGCGGGCCCGCGATATCGATACACAGTGAAGGAATTAAGCCATATGGCTCATTGCTTCGAAGAATTACAGCAGCGCCTCATCCAGGCCGCTGACCGCGTTTGTTCATTTCGCCGATCATTGCCCGAAATACAGATGCAGCTTCGTCCTCGGAAATTCCGGGCAGAGCATCATACAGGCTTTCTAGAATAGCTGCGCCAGCACGAGCCATTTCCGGCGTAACCTTGATATTCACGGAATTAGGAATACGATCATGTCCATTGAGCTGAGTAGGCATCAGGCGCTCCATACTTTTCACAAAAATGCGCCATCCGACTCCGGTTTTCAATGGTTTAGTAGGACTGCTTTGTAAAGTATATAATTGGGACAATGTTCCTATCATGAATTCAGGTGGTTGGGGAAAGGGTGGGTGAAAAATAGGAGGACCGCCTCGGTCGCGTTTGATCCCTCTTCCGCTTCGGGAAGGCGTGAGTGGTTTTGGAAGCCTCGCGCGAAACGGTTTGACATGTAGGAAAAGCAAAGGCGCTGACTCCAGGTGACGCACGACACTCTTCCAGCTGAGTTTTCGTTGCTGCTGGCCACCGAGTGCGGTGTATCTAGGAAAAATATCAAGACAAACTACTGCAGCATGTAGAGTACGATGTCAATTTAACGTCTATTTAATATTTAAGATTTATAGATCATAAAAAACGCACTTTGCTGCACGGGGTGATTTAATGCAATACAATGGTATGATTTCTTCATTGCGTGAGATTGTTTCAAAAGTTTCCGGCGGTTTTCAGAAAGCTGCGGAACACATGAGCATGTATATTGCCAGCGATCCCGAATCATATGTGAAGGCAGGAAAAGCGGTTGGTAGCGGGCAATGCGTTGCACTGGTCCAGAAGGCCACCGGCGCACCCCCGACATCGCAATGGATCAAAGGACCAGATGTCTGGGGTAATGCCACCATTCCTGTTGGAACCGCCATTGCAACATTTATCAATGGCAAATACCCAAGTATGAGCAGCGGCAACCACGCCGCTATATATATGGGGCAAGATAAAGATGGGATACACGTCATTGACCAATGGTTAGGACATAAGCCTAGTAAAAGAACGATTAGCATCAAGAGCAAAAGCTCAAATATTGTTAACCACCCCGAAAATTATTCAGTCGTACTGAGTGACAAGATGCACGGTCCGAAAAAATGATCGGAATAATGATCCGTCGGGCTTTGATCGGCCTCGCGGCGGCAGCTGCTTCACCGACGGCCAGTTCTAACGCTGCTGATTTGTCATGTCCGACGGAAATCGGAGACTCCCTTTCTCCCTATTTGGTAATGAAGGGCAGGTTACCGGTTGGCGCCGCGCTGACGGAAACTGTCGTGATTAATGGCCATCCTAACGACGAGCTGGCGGAATTTCCCATCACCCTTGTTCCAAGTAAGGAAACACGCAAGAAGGACAGAGTTACGACGACTTGGCTATTCAATTCAGAGGAAATCAGCGACGGCGTAATGGTTATCTGTCGGTACAATGATCCGAGTGGCTATCTGCTGTTCATGCTGCCCAGTGGAACGAAATCCTGCACAGCGAGATTCCAAAAGTCGCGTAGCGACGTGACATTGTCGGGCATGCAGTGCGGTTAATCGTGCTTATCTGCGCGAACAGTGGCAACTCGCCGATTGGAAAAGCGTGGTGCCCGGTTCCCGCCGGCCCAGTGTACGCAATGTCAGCGGCCCTCACGCCAGCAGGCCGTCGTGCCGGTTGCGCCTGATCCACATCGCGGCGTAGCCGCACAGGGGGACGATCTTCAGCCCCTCGGTGCGGGCGGTTTCCACCACGCCTGCCATCAGGCGGCCGGCGGCGCCGGTGCCGCGCAGCGAGGGCGGGGCCTCGACATAGGAAATCACCAGGGTCCGGCCGTTGCGGCGGTAGTCGGCGAAAACCGTCTGGCTGCCGACCGCCAGTTCGAACCGGTTCATGGCGCGGTTGTCGGTGACCGCCTGTCCCATCCTGTACGCTCCGTCGGTTGTGGGGCCTTCCCCCCTTAACAATGGGATGCGGCGAACAGGCCGGCAGCCCCCTTTTGCGCGGCGGGCGCCTTTACCCTCCCTGCCAGCCGCAGGTGGACAGGGCGTCCCGCATATGCTCCGGCGCCGGAGCGACGGCGCTGACGGCGTCATATTCGAAGGCCATGCGGAAGGCGACGGAGCGGGCCAGCAGGTGAAGGTTGCCGGATGGGCGGCGCTCGGGGCCGTAGAAGGGCTCGCCCACCAGCGGGCAGCCGATGGCGGCGCAATGGACGCGGATCTGGTGGGTGCGGCCGGTGCGTGGGCGCAGTTCCAGCCAGGAACGGCCGTCGGCGCTGGTGCCCAGCACGCGGTACTCGGTGACCGCCGGCTGGCCGGCGGGGTCGGGCAGGATGGTCCAGGAGGAGCGGGAGGCCCCCAACGAGGATTTGGGCTCGATCCGCTTGAGCAGGGGCAGGTCGATGACGCCGGAGTCTGCCTCCGGAATGCCCTCGGCCACCGCCCAATAGGTCTTCTCGACATGGCCGGCGGCGAACATCTGGCCGAAGCGCTTCAGCGCCCAGGGGGTGCGGCCCAGGATCAGGCAGCCGGCGGTGTCGCGGTCCAGCCGGTGGGCGAGTTTCGGCGGCTCGCCGATCGGGTCGTCGCCGTCCGCCCCGGCGAGATGGGGCAGGTACAGTTCCAGATGGTCGGTGATGCGTCCGGCCTTGTGGACGGCCAGGCCGGCCGGCTTGTCGATGACGAAGCACTCCGTGTCCCGGTGCAGGACGCGGGCATGCAACTGGGCCGCCGTCAACGAGGGTGGGGTGGCCGAGGGCGGGGGCGGCAAGATGGAGGTACGCGAGTCGGAGATCATGGCCGGCACCATGGCCGCCGGCGGGCCGCTTGCGCAAGTATTCGCGACGAAATCGCAATCGAGCGTCATACGGAAAGTCCGTAAGCGAAGCCATGGCGGCGGATTGCCAGCGGCACGGTGTCGCGCCCGTGGTTTGCCGCGCTTTTCCAAGCGTTACTGCCTATGAGAAAGGTCCGGGCCGACTTCGGACCTTGCGGATAAAGATCGGCTTGTACGAGGACATTCGGCCGGTTTTCTTTTGATTTCGGCCGCCGGGACTAGCCTTTTGCCCGGTCTCGGAAGGTTTGTTGCGCAGTCGCGGAAGGCGTGGCAGAAAGCCGGGGACCACGGCCCGTGCTTCCGCAGGCTTCGCTTGCGGTTGGGCGGTCCCGTGGGACCATGGAATTGATTTCGCCTCAACCACAAGAGACGTCCAATGCGGAAACCCGTGCGCAAGGTGGTGTTCCCGGTCGCCGGTCTCGGCACGCGCTTCCTGCCCGCCACCAAGGCCATCCCGAAAGAGATGCTGCCCCTGGTCGACCGCCCCCTGCTGCAGCATGCCGTCGAAGAGGCGCGCGCCGCCGGCATCGAGGATTTCGTTTTCGTCACCGGCCGTTCCAAGCGCGCCATCGAAGACCATTTCGACGCCGACACCGAACTGAACCGCACGCTTGAAGAGCGCGGCAAGTTGGACGCGCTGGAGGAGGTCCGCCACAGCGAGATCGCTCCCGGCCGCTGCTTCTACACCCGCCAGCAGGTTCCGCTCGGCCTCGGCCACGCCGTGTGGTGCGCCCGCGCCCTGATCGGCAACGACCCATTCGCCATCGTGCTGCCCGACGACTACGTCCAGGGCAAGACCCCCTGCCTGAAGCAGATGGTCGAGGCCTATGAGGAGGTCGGCGGCAACATCGTCGCCGTCGTCGACGTGCCGCGCGAACGCACCAGCAGCTACGGCATCCTGGACGTCGAGAAGGACGACGGCCGTCTGGCCACCGTCCGTGGCCTCGTCGAAAAGCCGAAGCCGGAAGAAGCGCCGTCGACGCTGTCGATCATCGGCCGCTACATCCTGCAGCCGGAAATCTTCGACCATCTGGAAAAGCAGCAGCGCGGCACCGGCAACGAAATCCAGCTGACCGACGCCATGGCCAAGTTGATCGGCAACCAGCCGTTCCACGGCCTGCGCTTCGAAGGCACCCGCTACGACTGCGGCGACAAGGTCGGCTTCATCGAGGCGACGCTGGCCCACGCGCTGAACCGGCCGGACATGGCCGACAAGGTGCGCGAGATGCTGCGCAAATATTGCTGAGCGACGGGCTGCAGTCCTGATGCCGTGCCCGCCCCCGTCCCCTGATCCGGACGGCGGCGGGCGCGTGCGTTTGGACTGCGCCACTGAGTGCTGCGCGATGACAAGAGCCGGACAATCGAAAAGACCGGCCATGAGGAACGCCCCCTGGTAGGGCATCCCAGAGACATACAGGTTTCCTTATTTTCAAGGACATGAGGGGGACGCGATGCGCATAGCGATGATCGGCACGGGCTATGTCGGCCTGGTCTCCGGCGCCTGCTTTTCGGAGTTCGGCGTGCACGTCACTTGCGTCGACAAGGACGCCGGCAAGATCGAGCGGCTGAAGCGCGGCGAGATTCCGATCTATGAACCCGGCCTGGACGATCTGGTCGCCCGCAACGTCGCCGCCGGCCGCCTGTCCTTCACCATGGATCTGAAGGAGGCGATGCAGGGCGTCGACGCCGTGTTCATCGCGGTCGGCACCCCGTCGCGCCGCGGCGACGGCCATGCCGACCTGTCCTATGTCTTCGGCGCCGCCGAGGAGATCGCCCAGCATCTCGACCACTACACGGTGGTGGTGACGAAATCGACGGTCCCGGTCGGGACAGGCCGCGAGGTCGAGGCGATCATCCGCCGCGTGCGCCCCGACGCCGAGTTCGACGTCGCCTCCAACCCGGAATTCCTGCGCGAAGGCTCCGCCATCGGCGACTTCATGCGGCCCGACCGCGTCGTCATCGGCGCCACCTCCGACCGCGCGGGCGACGTGATGCGCCGGCTCTACCGGCCGCTCTACCTGATCGAGACGCCGATCGTGGTGACCTCGCTGGAGACGGCGGAGCTGACCAAATACGCCGCCAACACCTTCCTGGCCGCCAAGATCACCTTCATCAACGAGATCGCCGACCTGTGCGAGAAGGTCGGCGCCAACGTCCATGACGTGGCGCGCGGCATCGGGCTGGACGGCCGCATCGGCAAGAAGTTCCTGCACCCCGGTCCGGGCTACGGCGGGTCCTGCTTCCCCAAGGACACGCTGGCGCTGGTCCGCACCGCCCAGCAGGTCGGCAGCCCGCTGCGCATCATCGAGACGGTGGTCGACATCAACGACAAGCGCAAGAAGCAGATGGCGGAGCGCATCATCGCCGCCTGCGGCGGGTCGGTGGACGGCAAGACCGTCGCCGTGCTGGGCGTCGCCTTCAAGCCGAACACCGACGACATGCGCGACAGCCCGTCGCTGGACATCGTCCCGGCGCTTCAGGCGGCCGGCGCCCATGTGCGCGCCTTCGATCCGGCGGCGATGCACGAGGCCGAAAAGCTGCTTCCCGGCGTGGAATGGGCCAAGGACGCCTACGGCACCTTGGAAGGGGCCGATTGCGTCGCTATTCTCACGGAGTGGAACGAATTCCGCGCGCTCGACCTGCGTCGGGTCAAGTCGATGCTGAAGCGGCCGGTGATGATCGACCTGCGCAACATCTACAACCCCGAGGACATGGCGAAGGCCGGCTTCACCTACAGCTCCATCGGCCGGCCGTCGCCGGCGGGTGGAATGGACCGCGGCTAACGGTCCAAAGACGGCGTCCAACAGAGGACTAACGAGACGATGAGCGAAGCCCATACCTTCCACCCCACGGTGCTGCGCGAGTACGACATCCGCGGCATCGTCGGCAAGACGCTGACCCCCGCCGACGCCCGCGCGGTCGGCCGCTCCTTCGGCACCGTGGTGGTGCGCAAGGGCGGCAAGACGGTCTGCGTCGGCTATGACGGCCGTCTGTCCTCGCCGGAACTGGAGGAGGCGCTGGTCGAGGGGCTGGTTTCGACCGGCCTGCACGTCCTGCGCATCGGGCTCGGCCCCACGCCGATGCTGTATTTCGCCACCCGCGACCGCGAGGCGGCGGCCGGCATAATGATCACCGGCTCGCACAACCCGCCGGACTACAACGGCATCAAGATGATGCTGGGCAAGGGCCCGGTCTATGGCCAGCAGATCCTGGAACTCGGCACCATGGCGGCCAAGGCCGACTGGGAGCAGGGCCAGGGCTCGTCGGAGAAGATCGACGTTAGGGATGAGTATGTCGCCCGCCTGCTGAAGGACTATGACGGCACGCGCGACCTGAAGATCGCCTGGGACGCCGGCAACGGCGCGTCGGGCGAGATCCTGCGCCGCCTGACCGCCAAGCTGCCGGGCACCCATGTCCTGCTGTTCGACGACATCGACGGCAACTTCCCCAACCACCACCCGGACCCGACGGTCGAAGCCAATCTGGTCGACCTGAAGAAGGCGGTGGCGGAGCATGGCTGCGACATCGGCATCGGCTTCGACGGCGACGGCGACCGCATCGGCGCCATCGACCACAAGGGCCGCGTGGTGTGGGGCGACCAACTGGTCGCGCTCTACGCCGCCGACGTGCTGAAGAGCCATCCGGGCGCCACCATCATCGCCGACGTCAAGGCCAGCCAGGCCCTGTTCGACGAGATCGCCAAGCATGGCGGCAACCCGCTGATGTGGAAGACCGGCCACTCGCTGCTGAAGGCCAAGATGGCGGAGACCGGGTCGCCGCTGGCCGGCGAGATGTCGGGCCACATCTTCTTCGCCGACAAGTGGTACGGCTTCGACGACGCGCTGTATTGCGGCGTGCGGCTGGTCGGGCTGGTCAGCAAGCTGGGCACCACGCTGGCGGACCTGCGCGACGGCCTGCCGGACATGGTCAACACGCCGGAGACCCGCTTCCAGATCGACGAGGAACGCAAGTTCGCCGTGGTCGAGGAGGTCAAGGGCCGCGTCAAGGCGTCGGGCGCCAAAGTCAACGACATCGACGGCGTCCGCGTGACGACCGACGACGGCTGGTGGCTGCTGCGCGCGTCCAACACCCAGGACGTGCTGGTGGCCCGCGCCGAGTCCTACAGCCAGGAAGGGCTGGAGCGGCTGAAGAACGCGCTGATCGAGCAGCTGGTGGCGTCGGGGCTGAGCGCGCCGTCGTTCGAGGGCGGCGGGTCGCACTGAGGGGTGTTTTTGGGGGTGGGGAGTCGTCGGCTGACGGTGCCCCCTCCCCAACCCTCCCCCGCTCTCGCGGGAGAGGGAGTTAAGTGCAAGAGCGGCGGAGTTCCCTCTCCCACCGAAGGTGGGGGAGGGTTAGGGAGGGGGCACCACGCCCCCTCACCTGAAACTCGCCAAATGCCTTCTGAACCGCACCAGGCTCCAGGCGAAGAACAGCGCGCCGATGCCGGCGGTCGCGGCGAAGCGCGGCCACACCACGTCGAAGCCCGCTCCGCGGAACAGGATCGCCTGGGCGAAGGCGACGAAATGGGTGGACGGTGACAGCTGCATCGCCATCTGCAGCCATTCCGGTTCGCTTTCCAGCGGGGTGAAGCCGCCGGACAGCATGTCCATCGGCAGCACGATCAGGATGAACAGCAAGCCCAGCTGCGGCATCGAGCGCGCCACGGTGCCGAGAAAGATGCCGAGCGCCGTCGCGAAGAACAGGTAGAGCGCCGTCCCGGCCAAAAACAGCGGGACCGAGCCGGCCAGCGGCACCGACAACAGGCCGCGCAGCACCACATAGAGCGCCACCAGCGTCAGGCCCAGGATCACCGCACCATTCGCCAACACCTTGGCGGCCATGATCTCGGCCGGGCGCACCGGCATCACCAGCAGATGTTCCAGCGTGCCGTGCTCGCGCTCGCGGATCAGGGCGGCGCCGGCCAGCAGCACCGCCAGCATGGTGACGTTGCTGACCACCGCCATGGTGCCGGTGAACCATTTCGTGTCGAGCGCCTCGTTGTAGGCGACGCGGATTTGAAGGCTGACCGGGGCGGCGGACCCCTCGGCCTCGCGGCGGACGAAGCGGCCGACCTCGTCATCGACGATGCCCTCGATGGTGCCGGCGCCGATGCCGGCCTGCATCATGGCGGTGGCGTCGATCAGCAGCTGGATCGTCGGGCTGCGGCCGGCCAGCACGTCGGCCTGGAAATCGGGCGGGATGTCGAGCACGAAGGTGTAGCGGGCGGAATCCATCGCCGGATCGACCTCGGCATGGCCGATCATCACCGGGGCCTGGAACTCCGGTTGGTGAAAGCTGGAGACCAGACGCTGCGACAGGGTGGAGCGGTCCTCGTCCACGATGGCGATGGCGGCGTTGCGCAGGTCATGCGAGATGCCGGTCGCCTCGCTGTAGACGGAGAAGGTGAAGGAATAGACGACGAAGCCCAGCATGAAGACGTCGCGCAGAAGGCTGATCCACTCCTTGCGCGCCAATGTCAGGCTGTTTCGGAGGAAGCGCATCATGGCTCAGCGCTCCTGTTTCGGCAGGAAGGCGACGCCCAGCGCCAGGAAGACGGGCACGAAGGCGGCGGTCGCCAGGATGAAGGGGAGAAGCTCCGGGAAGGCGAGGCCCTTGGTGAAGGCGCCGACGGAGATCTTCAGGAAATGGGTGGTGGGGAACAGCGTGCCGAACAGCCACGCCCCGCCCTCCAGCGTCGCCACCGGCTGCAGCATGCCGGAGAATTGGGTGGCCGGCAGCATGGTGACGATGGCGGTGCCGAACACCGCCGCCGTCTGCGTCGCGGTGAAGACGGAGATCAGCAGCCCCAGCGCCGTGGTCGCCACCACATAGACCAGCCCGCCCAGCAGCAGCCCGAACAGGCTGCCCTTCACCGGCACGCCGAACAGGGTGACGGCCATCGCCACCATCAGCAGCAGGTTGAAGGCGGCGAGCGCGATGTAGGGCAGCTGCTTGCCCAGCAGGAATTCCAGCCGGGTCACCGGGGTGACGTAGAGGTTGGTGATGGAGCCCAGTTCCTTCTCCCGCACCACGCCGAGGGCGGCCAGGATGGCGGGGATGAAGACCAGCAGCAGGCCGATGGTGGCGGGGACCATGGCGTCCAGGCTGCGGAAGGCCTGGTTGTACCGGTAACGCATCTCCAAGGTGGCGGGCGCGGCGGGCAGGGTGGCTCCGGCGGCGGTGGCGGTATCCTGGATGAAGCGCTGGTGCAGGCCGGAGACGTAGCCCTGGATGGTCTCCGCCCGGAAGGGCATGGCGCCGTCGATGCGCACCGCGATTTCCGGGATGCGGCCACGGCGGAGGTCGCGGCCGAAGCCTTCGGGGATCTCGATGGTCAGCGACGCCTCGCCGCGTTGCAGGCGCAGCGCGAGGTCGCGGGCGTCCACGGCGGGCGGGGTGGCGCGGAAACTGCGCGAGCCGTCGAACTGCTCGATGTAGGCGCGGCTTTCCGGCGAGCGGTCGTGGTCGAGCACGGCGAAGGTCAGGTTCTCCACATCCATGGTGATGCCGAAGCCGAAGACCAGCATGAGCAGCACCGTGCCGAGCAGTGCGACGGTGAGCCGGACGGGGTCGCGGCGGAGTTCGAGGGTTTCGCGCCATGCGTAGGCGAGCAGGCGGCGGCGGGAGAGGGAGGATACTCCCTCTCCCGCCCCGGGAGAGGGAAGGGGCCCATGCGGAGCATGGGAAGGGTGAGGGGGTAGGCGCGAAGCCATGCGGTTCGGGATGCTTGGATCACCCCTCACCCTCCCCACGCCTTCGGCGTGGGTCCCCTCCCTCTCCCGGGGCGGGAGAGGGCGATTCTCTTCGGTTTCGGCTCCCTCCGCCTGCTCCATGAAGCCGATGAAGGCGTCGTCCAGGCTGTCGGCCTGCTGTTGGCGGCGCAGCTCGTCGGGGGGGCCGGCGGCGATGACGCGGCCGGCGTTCATGAAGGCCACCCGGTCGCAGCGCGCCGCCTCGTTCATGAAATGGGTGGAGACGAAGATCGTCACCCCCTGGTCGCGCGACAGCGCGATCAGGTCGCGCCAGAACTGGTCGCGCGCCACCGGATCGACGCCGGAGGTCGGCTCGTCGAGGATCAGCAACTCCGGACCGTGCAGGATGGCGACGGCCAGCGACAGCCGCTGCCGCACGCCCAAGGGCAGGCGGTCGGCCACCGCGTCGATGTAAGGCGACAGGCCGAAGCGCTCCACCAGCGCGGCCAGCCGGGTTTCGGCATCGCGAAGGTCGAACAGGCGGGCGTGCAGGTCGAGGTTCTGGCGCACCGTCAGTTCGCCATAGAGCGAGAAGGCCTGCGCCATGTAGCCGACGCGGCGGCGGCTCTCCAGATCGGTGGCGTCCACCGGTTTGCCGAACAGCCGCGCCTCGCCGGCGCTGGCGGGCAAGAGGCCGGTCAGCATCTTCATGGTGGTGGTCTTGCCGCAGCCGTTGGACCCCAGGAAGCCGAAGATCTCGCCGCGGCCGATGCGGAAGCTGATGTCCGACACCGCGGTGAAATCGCCGAAGCGGCGGGTCAGGCCGATCGCCTCGATGGCCGGTTCGGCGCCGACGGGCTCGGGCGGACGGGGCGGGACGGTCAGGCGTTGGTGGCCGCGTTTGGACTCGTCCGGCAGCAGGGCGACGAAGGCCTCCTCAAGATCGGCGGCCCCGGTCTGCGCCTTCACCGTGGCGGGGGTGTCGTGGGCCAGCAGGCGGCCGGCATTCATCATCACGACCCGGTCGAAGCGCTCCGCCTCGTCCATGTAGGAGGTGGCGACCAGCACGGTCATGCCGGGGCGGCCTGCGCGGATGCGGGCGATCAGGTCCCAGAACTGGCGGCGGGAGAGCGGATCGACGCCGGTCGTCGGCTCGTCGAGGATCAGCAGGTCGGGGTCGTGCAGCAGGGCGCAGCACAGGCCGAGCTTCTGCTTCATGCCGCCGGACAGCTTGCCGGCCGGGCGGTCGGGGAAGGGGGCGAGGCCGGTGGACTCCAGCAGGTCGGCGATGCGGCGCCGGCGCTCGGCTGCGTCGAGGCCGAAGAGGCGGCCGAAGAACTGGAGATTCTCGGCGACGCTGAGTTCGGCGTAGAGGTTGCGGCCGAGACCCTGCGGCATGTAGGCGATGCGCGGCTGGAGGGCGGCGCGGCCGTGGCGGTCGGAAACGTCGGTGCCAAGGACGCGGATGCTGCCCTGTTGGATTTTCTTGGCGGTGGAGATCAGGCCGAGCAAGGTCGATTTGCCGACGCCGTCCGGACCGATCACCGCGACGCTGGCCCCGGCGGGGATGTCGAGGGAGGCGTCCTCCAGCGCCACCGTCCCGCCATAACGGTGCCGCACGCCGGACAGCGAGACGGCGGGGGCGGGGGTCATGATGATGCCCTCTCCCGCCCCGGGAGAGGGAGGGGACCCGCCAAAGGCGGGGAGGGTGAGGGGGAAGCCAAGGATCCCGAACCGCATGGTCTCGAAGCGCATGGATTCTTGCCTACCCCCTCACCCTTCCCGCCGCTTTGCGGTGGGCCCCTTCCCTCTCCCGGGGCGGGAGAGGGAGCCATTTCGGCAAAATCACGCTGTGCCTCCCCCTCACCCCGACCCTCTCCCCGGGGGGGAGAGGGAGGATTTTGGGGGGAAGAGGAAGCCTCCCGCGTCAGCTTCGATTCCAGCCAATCCGGCCAGACCGCCTTGTCGTCCAGCTTCACATAGGCCATGCCGGTCAGGCCGGTCTTCACCCGCTCGATGTAGCGGGTCACCAGCGCCTCCGGCACGCGGGCCTTGACGCGGAACATCATGCGGTCGCGTTCGGACTTGGTCTCCACCTGCTTGGGCGTGAACTGGGCGCGCGGGGCGACGAAGGTGACGGCGGCGGGGATCGCGGTGTCGGGAACGGCGTCCAGCAGGATCCGGGCGTCGGCGCCGAGCGCGAGGTTTCCCGCCGTGTCGGTCGGCAGGAAGAAGGTCATGTAGACGTTGGACAGGTCGAGCAAGGTCGCCGCCTTGCCGCCCGCCGCCAGCACCTCGCCGGGTTCGGCCAGACGGTAGAGGACGCGGGACTTGCGCGGCGCCTTCAGCACGCCGTCGGCGACCAGGGTGGTCAGGCGGTCGGCATCGCCGGCCGCGGCGGTGATCGCCTCGTCGGCGCTGGCGAGATGGCTCTTGGCGGCGTCGAGCGCGGCGTCGGCGGTGCGGCGGCTGTTGCGGGCCTGATCGACGCGCTGTTCGGAGACATGGCCCTTGCCGAACAGGACCAGCGCCCGCTCCATCTCCTTGGCGGCGAAGTCGGCCTCGCTGGCGCGCTGGGCGACCAGGGCGACGGCTTCGTCGCGGGCGCGGCGGGCCTGGCGCAGCTGGGCCTCGGCGGAGCGGAGCTGCGCTTCGAGGTCGCGGGTGTCGAGCGTGGCGATGATGGCGCCGGCCTCCACCAGATCGCCTTCCTCGACCGGGATGGTCAGGACGCGGGCGGCGTATTTGGTGGCGATGTCGATCTCGTTTGCCTCGATCCGGCCATTGCCGGAAGCGAAGCCGGCGGGCAGCCGGTTGCCCTGCATCGCCCGCCAGCCATAGGCCGCGCCGGCGCCGAGCAGCGCCAGCAGGACCAGAGCGATGAGGATGCGCTTGACGGTCATGGCTGGGTTCCTTTCCCGGCTTTCTCGTTGGTGTCGAGAGCGCCCATGACGCCGGCCAGGATGCGTTCGCGTGCCGCGTCGTCGGGGGCGGCGTCGAGCGTGCGTCGGAGCGCCAGCAGAGCCTCGGCATAATGGTTGTGCCAGTCGAGACCGGCGGCGAGATCGGCGGGGGCGAGGCGGGGATGACGGTCGGCCGGCACCAGCGGGCGCGGCGCGGCGAGATCGACGCGGTCGTCCAGCGCCGGCTGGGCGATGCGCTCCGCCGACCAGCCCTTGTCGAGCAGGGCCTGGCGGATGGAGGCGCGGGCGGGCTCCTCGCCATGGACCAGGAACAGGCCGTGGCCGACGCCGTGGCGGGCCTCCACCCAATCCAGCAGCGTGGAACGGTCGGCATGGCCAGAATAGACGTCGATGGAGCGGACCTTCGCCTTCACCGCGATCTCCTCGCCATGGATACGGACGCGGGGGGTGCCCTCCTGCAGCAGGCGGCCAAGCGTGCCGGGGGCCTGATAGCCGACCAGAAGGACGGTGTCCTGCGGACGCCACAGGCGGTTCTTCAGGTGGTGGCGGATGCGGCCGGCGTCGCACATGCCGCTGGCCGCCATGATGATGGCGCCGCCGGCGATGCTGTTGAGGCGCTGGCTGTCCGGCACGCCGCGGACATGGTGGAAGTTGGCGCGGGTGAAGGGGTCGCCGTCGGTCTCCAGATCGGCGAGATGGCGGCGGAAGACGCCGGTCACCGCGTCGGCGAGCGGCGAATCGAGGAAGACGTCCACCGCCGGCAGCTGGCCGCCGTCGAACAGGCAGTCGAGGTCGTAGAGCAGTTCCTGCGTGCGCTCCACCGCGAAGACCGGGATCAGCAGGACACCCCCGGCGGCCAGAGCCGCGGAAACCTCGGCGCGCAGCACCGCCTGCCGTCCGGCCTCGTCCAGGTCGGTGCGGTCGCGGTCGCCGTAAGTGGTCTCCAGCACCATCCAGTCCGGCCGCTCCGGCCCCTCGGCATCGGCGTGGAAGCTCTTGCCGCCAGGGCCGAGATCGCCGGAGAACAGGATGCGGGTGGGTTCGGCAGCGCCGCCCCCGAAGCCATCAATGGCTTCGATTTCGATGGAGGCGGAGCCCAGGATGTGGCCGGCCTGCCAGAAGCGGGCGCGCAGGCCGGGCAGGATCTCGGTCCAGCGGTCGTACTCGACGCGGCGGAGCCGGCGCAGGCTGCGGATGGCGTCGTCCTGTGTGTAGATCGCCTGGACCGGCGGACGGCCGCGCTGGCGGTTGCGGCGGTTCAGCCGCTCGACCTCGCCCTCCTGGATGTAGCCGCTGTCGGGCAGCATGTATTCCAGCAGGTCCACCGTGCCGCCGGTGGCGTGGATGCGGCCACGGAAGCCCAGCCGGGTCAGCTTCGGCAGCAGGCCGGAATGGTCGATGTGGGCATGGGTCAGCAGGACGGCCTTTATGGCGGCTGGATCGAAGGGAAAGGGGCGGTAGTTCAGTTCCCGGATCGTCTTGGTGCCCTGGAACATGCCGCAATCGATCAGCACGTCGCCGTTCGGCGTGGACAGGCGGAAGCAGGAGCCGGTCACCGTGCCGGCGGCACCATGGAAGGTCAGCGACAGGGACATGGGTCGGCTCCTTCTGGTCTATCCCCTCTCCCCCCCGGGGAGAGGGTTAGGGTGAGGGGGAACCGCTTCTTGGCTCTCTTCGGCTGCGCCGAACCCCCTCATCCCGACCTTCTCCCCGGGGGGGAGAAGGGGATTGGCTCCTGCTTACTTCACCCCACCACCCGCACCCCATTGTCGTCGGCCGCATGGGCCTGGGCGAAGGTGAAGTCGGCGTTGGTGCTGGCGTGGATGCGGTACAGCGGTTCGCCCCGGCGTACCGGGTCGCCCACCTTGCGCAGCAGGTCGATGCCGGCGCCCTTGTCGGTCGGCGCGCCGGCCAGCCGCGCGATGCGGGCGAGGCGGTAGCAGTCAAGCGACGACACGATCCCGTCGGCGGGGGAGGCGACCTCCGCCACCAGCGAGCCCAGCGTCGCCACGGCGGGCGGCGGACCCTGCAGGGCGATGATGCGTCCCATCGAGGCCAGGGCGGCGCCGGATTCCAGCAGCTCGCGCGCCCGGCGGTTGCCGCTGCCGCCGCGCACCGCTGGGTCGAATTCCAGGATGCGGCCGGCCAGCAGCAGGGCGCGCTCCTTCAGGTCGGCGGGCCCGGCGGGGGCGTTGCGCAGGACGGCCATCACGTCGCGCGCCTCCAGCACCGGGCCGATGCCGCGCCCGACCGGCTGCGAACCGTCGGTGATCGCCACCTCCAGCGTCAGGCCGAGACGGTCGCCGACATGCTCGAACAGCTTGCGCAGGCGCACCGCCTCGCCGGCGCTGCGGATCTTGGCGCTGGGGCCGACGGGGATGTCGATCAGCAGATGGGTGGAGCCGGCCGCCACCTTCTTCGACAGGATGGAGGCGACCAGCTGTTCGCGGGTGTCGATGGCCAGCGGACGTTCGACCGAGATCAGGATGTCGTCGGCCGGCGACAGCCGGACATGGCCGCCCCAGACCAGACAGCCCTTGGCCTCGCGCACAAGGGCCTGCATGCGCTCCACCGGAACGTCGACATTGGCCAGCACCTCCATGGTGTCGGCGGTGCCGGCGGGCGAGGTGATGGCGCGCGATGACGTCTTGGGGATCGGCAGGCCGTGGGCGGCGACGATCGGCACCACGATCATCGAGGTGCGGTTGCCGGGAATGCCGCCGATGCAGTGCTTGTCGGCGATGGTGCCGAGACCTTCCCAGTGCAGCCGGGTGCCGGCGGCGATCATGGCGCGGGTCAGGCCCAGTACCTCCGCCGTCGTCATGAAGCTGGCGCAGGCGATCAGGAAGGCGGCGATCTCGATCTTGGAGTAACGCTGGTCGGTGACGTCACGGATGATGGCGGCCAACTGCTCGTCGGTCAGGGCGGCGCCGCCGACCTTGGCGCGCACCAGCTCGAAGCTTTCCGGCGGGGTCGGGGGGACGAGATGGACGGCGGAGCCCGCCGCCAATCCGAGCTGGCCGAAGGCGGGGTCGGACAGGCCGATCTCGTCGGGGGCGACGATGGCGGGGTCGTCGACGATGTTCAGCACCGCCAGCAGGGAACGGCCGTCGTTCCGCACCTCCACCCGGCCCAGCCCGAGGAAATCCTCGACATGGTAGCGGGTGCAGCGGCGGTTGAGGAAGGCGACGTTCTCCCGGACGGTGTCGATCGCCAGATGTCGAAGCGTCAGCATGCGCACAGTCTACGCCCGGCCCCGCGGCTTAGCGACGCCGAGCCTGCGCGTCAGCCATGCCGGGCCTTACGCGCCGCAGTTGATCCGGATCATTGTCGCATTGTCGGATGCCCCCTCCCCATCCCTCCCCCGCCTTCGGCGGGAGAGGGGGCAGGATGCTTGGTGAGGGTTCTGCAAAGGACGGCGGCAGTCCCCTCTCCCACCGAAGGTGGGGGAGGGTTAGGGAGGGGGCACCGTCAGCCAACCACTCCCCCTCACGTGCTCTCCCGCGCGATGAAGGTCAGGCCGAGGTCGAGGCGGCGCTGCGGCGGCTCCTTGCCGTCCATCAGGTCGAGCAGCATGGCGGCGGCGTGGCGGCCGATGGCATAGCGCGGCGTGGCGACGGTGGTCAGGGTCGGGGTGGTCCAGGCCGAGGCCGGCAGGTCGTTGAAGCCGGCGACGGCGAGCTGGTCGGGCACGCGGATGCCGCGGCGCTGGCATTGGAACAAAGCGCCCTGGGCCAAGTCGTCGTTGCAGAAGAAGACGGCGTCGCAGTCGCTGTTCTCCGCCATCAGCCGGTCGATCATCGCCGCGCCCAGATGGATGGAGGACGGGTCGGGCAGGCGCCAGACGCGCTTCTCGTCATACAGCCCCGCCTCCTCCAGCGCATGGCGGTAGCCGTCGAGCCGCGCCAGCGTGCGGGGGTCGAGCTGCACGGCGACGAAGCCGATGCGGCGATAGCCGCGCTCCAGCAGGTGGGTGGTCATCAGCCGGCCGCCCTCCTCCTGCGAACAGCCGACGCTGAGGCTGTCGGGGTCGTCCAGCAGCTCCATCATGTGGACGGTCGGGCTGGAGAGCGCCGACAGGTAGGTGCGGGTGATTTCGGTATGGTCGGTGCCGGTCAGCAGGATCCCGTCGGGCTGGAACTGCAGATAGGTGCGGATCAGCCGCTCCTCCTCCACCGGGGAATAGTGGGTGACGCCGATCAGGGCGCGGTAGCCGCGCGGCAGCAGCATGTCGTGGATGCCGGCCAGCGTCTCGACGAAGACCATGTTGGTCATCGACGGGATCAGAACCGCAACCGTCATCGACCGCGCCGAGGCGAGCGCGCTGGCGGCCTGATTCGGCACGTAGCCCATCGACTGCGCGGTGTCGAGAATGCGCTGGCGAAGCTCCGGCGCCACCAGCTCCGGCCGCTTGAAGGCGCGCGAGACGGTGATGGCGCTGATGCCCACCCGCTCCGCCACGTCCGCCATGGTGGCGCGGCCGGTGCGCGAGGAGCGCGGCTTGCGCGTCTTGACCGCCGGGGTTGCTGGCCGATCACCGCCACGGGTCGTCACAGGGCTTCGTCCTTTCAGTTCCGGCGTTCCGATTTCGGCCGGCGCGACGGAAGGTCGCGCGGGCTCGCCAGTCACCGATGTGTATCATGCTCAGCAACAGCCGCATGCCACGCAGAGCTTAAGCCTGCAACCCGCGGCCATCCCCGATCAGTTTGTCCGCAACTCAAACAAAACTCTTTACGCGCGTCAAGGTTAGCGCTAACAGTATCAGCACCTCGTCTCGGCGTCATCCGTGCAGTCCGGCCTCCATGGTCGTGGACCTCTCAGTGACCCGCGAATGATAGCGCTAACATAACCTTGTCAGTGCGTGGCCCGCCGCGACTTGGCTTCGCGGACGCCGTCCCGCACCGGTATTCGGGAATATGAGCCTCATGAACGGTCCCTCCATCGCGCCGTCCCCCGGCATGACCGCCATTCAGCCCGACCAGCCGGCCGCCCCGTCGGCCGGCGCCGGGCCGCAGATCGTCGTGGTGATGGGCGTGGCCGGCTGCGGCAAGTCCAGCGTCGGCCAAGCCCTGGCCCTGGCCCTGGGCGATGAATTCATCGAGGGCGACGCCCACCACCCGCCCGCCAACATCGAGAAGATGTCGGCCGGCATCCCGCTGACCGACGCCGACCGCGACGGCTGGCTGGCCACGCTGGCCGGCTTCATCGCCGATGCCGACCGCGAGGGCAGGGGGCTGGTCGTCGCCTGTTCGGCGCTGAAGCGGCGCTACCGCGACAAGTTGCGCGGCGGGTCCAGGCGGGTGGTGTTCCTGCACCTGCACGGCGACAAGGCGCTGATCGCCTCGCGCATGGGGGCGCGCACCGCCCATTTCATGCCGATGGCCCTGGTCGACAGCCAGTTCGCCGACCTGGAGATGCCGGCGGCCGACGAGCCGGTGCTGTCCTATGAGGTGACGCAGTCGGCCGAGGCCATCGTCGCCGATGCGCATGCCCGCCTGACCGGCGATGAAGAATTTGGGAGGAACGCATGAAGCGCGTTGCTGATCTGCTGGAGCGGGTCACCGAATGGATCATGGCGCTGATGCTGGCGGTCATGGTCGGTCTCGTCTTCGGCAACGTCGTCCTGCGCTATGTCTTCAACAGCGGCATCGTCGCGGCGGAAGAGATCGCGCGGCTGATGTTCGTCTGGCTGGTGTTCCTGGGCGCCACCGTGGCGCTGCGCCACCAGCGGCACCTGGGCCTGGAGATCCTGCAGAGCCGCCTGCCGGCCAAGGTCCGGCGGGCCTGCGCGGTGATCGCGCACCTGATGATGCTGTACGCCCTGTGGCTGTTCGTGCAGGGGAGCTGGATTCAGCTGCTGATCGGGATGGAGACCTTCTCCACCGTCCTGCGCTTCCCCATGGCCTTCTATGCGGCGGCGGGCTTCTTCCCGGCCATCGCCATGGCGTTGACCGTGCTGGCGAACCTGTGGCGGATCGTCACCAACCAGCCGGGCGCCCGCGTCCCCGGCGACCCCGACACCACCCTGGACCATCCGGAATCGCACGGCCCCGCGGTTGCCCCGCCGGCACCCGCCGGCCACGGCAGCCCCGCCGTCGCCAAGCATTGAGCCCAGACCAATAGATTTCCTGCGGACGGAGACGCCGCCATGACGCTCACCATTTTCCTGGGCTCGCTGTTCGGCTTCATGCTGCTCGGCATGCCCATCGCCTTCGCGCTGATGCTGACCGGCGTCGCGCTGATGGTCCACCTCGACTTCTTCGACGCCCAGCTGGTCGCCCAGAACATGCTGAGCGGCGCCGACAACTATCCGCTGATGGCGGTGCCCTTCTTCATCCTGGCCGGCGAGCTGATGAACGCCGGCGGCATCTCCCAGCGCATCATCAACCTGGCGGTCAGCCTGGTCGGCCACATCAAGGGCGGGCTGGGGTACGTCACCATCGGCGCCTCGGTGATGCTGGCCAGCCTGTCGGGGTCGGCCATCGCCGACACCGCGGCGCTCGCCACGCTGCTGATCCCGATGATGCGCGACCACGGCTATCCGGTGCCGCGTTCGGCCGGTCTGATCGCGTCGGGCGGCATCATCGCCCCGATCATCCCGCCCAGCATGCCCTTCATCATCTTCGGCGTGACCACCAACACCTCGATCAGCGCGCTGTTCATGGCCGGCATCGTGCCCGGCCTGCTGATGGGCATCGGTCTGGTCTGCGCCTGGATCTTCGTCGTCCGCGACATGACGGTGAAGCTGCAGCCGAAGGCGAGCGGGCGGGAGCGGCTGAAGGCGCTGGGCGACGGCGTCTGGGCCTTGGCCCTGCCGATCATCATCATCGGCGGCCTGCGCGGCGGCATCTTCACGCCGACCGAGGCCGCGGTGGTCGCCGCCGTCTATTCGCTGTTCGTCGCGCTGTTCGTCTACCGGCAGGTCACGCTGCCGCAGCTGGTCCCGCTGCTGGTCCAGGCGGCGCGCACCACCAGCACCGTGATGTTCCTGTGCGCCGCCGCGCTGGTGTCGTCCTACATGGTGACGCTGGCCGACCTGCCGCAGCAGATGACGGAGCTGCTGGCACCGCTGATGGACCATCCGAAGCTGCTGATGTTGGCCATCGCCTGCCTGCTGCTGGCCGTCGGCACGGTGATGGACCTGACGCCGACCATCCTGGTGCTGGGCCCGGTGCTGACCCCGCTGGCGATCAAGGCCGGCATCGATCCCGCCTATTTCGGCGTGATGTTCGTTCTCGTCGGAACGCTGGGCCTGATCCATCCGCCGGTCTGCACGGTGCTGAACGTGGTGTGCGGCGTCGCCCGAATCTCGCTGGAAAGCGCCACCAAGGGCATCTGGCCCTTCCTTTTGACCTACATCGTGCTGCTCGGGCTGCTGATCGCCGTGCCGGAGATCGTCACCATGCCGCTGCACCTGTTCCACTGACGCCTACCAAGACCAATCAGAACGAAACACCAGACGTTAAGGGAGTTCGACACCCATGTTCCGCAAACTGCTGCTCGCCACCGGCATCGCCGCCGCGCTGCTCGCCCCGATCGCCGCCGCGACCTCCGCTGCCGCCCAGGACGTGAAGACCCGCATCATCCGCTTCGGCTACGGCCTGTCGGAGAACAGCAACCAGGGCCGGGCGGTGAAGTATTTCGCCGATGAGCTGTCCAAGCGCAGCGGCGGCAAGTTCAAGATGAAGGGCTTCGGCGACGCCAGCCTGGGCAGCGACATCCAGATGCAGAACGCCCTGATCGGCGGCGCGCAGGAGATGATGGTCGGCTCCACCGCCACGCTGGTCGGCATCGTCAAGGATTTCGGCGTCTACGACCTGCCCTTCCTGTTCAACAACGAGAAGGAGGCCGATGCCGTCCTCGACGGCCCGTTCGGCGAGAAGCTGCTGAAGTCGCTGAGCGACAAGGGGCTGGTCGGGCTGGTCTATTGGGAGAACGGCTTCCGCAACCTGACCAACAGCAAGCGCCCGATCACCAAGGTCGAGGACATGGGCGGCATCAAGCTGCGCGTGATGCAGAACCCGGTCTACATCGACATGTTCAACCGCTTCGGCGCCAACGCGGTGCCGCTGGCCTTCTCCGAACTGTTCACCGCGCTGGAGACCGGCACGGTCGACGGCCAGGAGAACCCGGTCACCACCATCCAGTCGTCCAAGTTCTATGAAGTCCAGAAGTACCTGACCATCTCCCGCCACGTCTACAGCCCGTGGATCGTGCTGGCCAGCAAGCGCTGGTACGACGGCCTGTCGGCGGACGAGAAGAAGATCCTGAACGAGGCCGCCGTCGCCTCGCGCGATTTCGAGCGCAAGGACAGCCGCGAGGCCTCGGCCCAGAGCGTGGCCTACCTGAAGGAAAAGGGCATGCAGATCAACGAGCTGAGCCCGGCCGAGCTGGACCGCATGCGCGAGATGGTCAAGCCCGCGTTCGACAAGTACGCCGCCGACGGCGGTGCCGAGGTGCTGAAGGAACTGCAGGCCGCCATCACCGCCGCCCGGAAGTAATCACGGGCGACCTGTCGTGACGGTGTGAAGGGGGTGGATCGGGACGACCGGTCCGCCCCTTTTTCTTTGGGACACGGAATGGAAGTTGTATGTGCCCGAAAGATTCGCGGACCGGTCCCAAAGTATGAATTGTTGATCCGGGTATGATTGAACGCCATTCATTTGAGAGTTGTTCTCACCATCTGTTGGGATGGCAGATATATTAGCAATTAATTTACTTGAATTTAACGGAACTGCGGGACAGTCGGTCGGGGGTGTCGGGCCCTTGTCCGGGTATGTCGCGGGGAATGTAGATGTTCAAGAAATTGCCATTGGTGACCAAGCTGGTGTTGGCGATCGGCGTGGTTCTGCTGGTCGGGCTGGGGATCGGCACGGTCGTGATCTCCGCCAGGAGCGGGGCCGATACCGATGCCTTGTCCTTCAAGGTCGGGGACGAACTCGGCAAATACCATGCCGAAACCGTCGAGCGGCGTCTGAACGACGCCATGAACATCAGCCGCCTGATGCGGACCACCCTGCTGAGCCTGAAGCGCAACGGCGTCGCCGACCGCGCCAAGCTGAACGACTGGCTGAAGAGCCTGCTGGAGAGCAATCCCAACCTGATCGGCGTGTGGATCGGCATGGAGCCGAACGCGCTGGACGGCAAGGATGCCGACTTCGTCAACAGCGCCGGCAGCGACGCCAGCGGCCGTTTCATTCCCTATTGGAACCGCGGCAGCGGCAAGGTCCAGCTGGAGGCGCTGACCGGCTATGACGATCCCGGCCCCGACGGCCTCTATTACCAGCAGGCCAAGCGCACCGGTAAGGAGGTGATCGTCGAACCCTACAGCTATGCGGTGGCCGGCAAGACCGTCCTGATGGTGTCGGTGGTGGTTCCGGTCATGGAAGGCGGCAAGTTCGTCGGTGTCGCCGGCGTCGACATCGCCACCGACGAGATCTGGAACGAGCTGAAGACGGCGAAGCCCTTCGGGACGGGGTCGGTCTTCCTGATCTCCAACGGCGGCCTGTGGGCCGGCTACAGCAACGCCGACCATATGGGCAAGTCGATCCTGCAGACCAACGAACGGCTGAAGGAGGCGTTGCCGGCCATCCGCGACGGCAAGCCGTATGCCCACTTCTCAATGTCGGCCAGCCTGAAGACCGAGGTCAAGCAGCTGTTCCGGCCGGTCATCGTCGGCGACACCGGCACGCCCTGGTCGGTGCTGATCAATCTGCCGATGAACCAGATCGAGGCGCCGAAGGAGGAACTGCGCAGCTTCATCGCCGTCGGCGCCGTGCTGCTGACCGCCGGCCTGCTGCTGGCGCTGTGGCTGTCGACCCGGACCATCGTCGGCACGCCGCTGCGCCGGATCATCGCGACGGTGGAGGCGCTGACCGCCGGCCGGCAGGACGTGGAGGTGCGCGACCGCGACCGCTCCGACGAGATTGGGGCGATCAACAAGGCGCTGCAACTGTTCAAGGAGAATGCCGGCCGCGTCGCCGAAATGGAGGAGCAGCGCCGCCGGGACGAAGCGCAGGCCGCCGAGCGGCGCAGGCAGGAACTGGCCCGGATGGCCGACCGGTTCGAGGGCACGGTCGGCGGCGTGGTCGCCAGCGTGACCGAGCAGGCGGAACTGATCCGCACCGATTCGGAAGGGCTGTCGGCCATCGCCGAGCAGACCAACGCCCAGGCCGCCGCCGTCGCCAGCGCCGCCGACGTCGCCAGCAGCAACGTGCAGACGGTCGCCGCCGCGGCGGAGGAGCTGGCCCATTCCATCGAGGAGATCAACCAGCGCATCGCCGCCTCGTCGCGCATGGCGAACGACGCGGTGGGCGAGGTCGAGAAGACCAACGGCACGGTGGCCGGCCTGGCCGAAGCGGCGCAGAAGATCGGCGACGTGGTGAACCTGATCCAGTCCATCGCCGGCCAGACCAACCTGCTGGCGCTGAACGCCACCATCGAGGCGGCGCGGGCGGGCGAGGCCGGCAAGGGCTTCGCCGTCGTGGCGCAGGAGGTGAAGAACCTCGCCAGCCAGACCGCCAAGGCGACGGAGGAGATCGCCGCCCAGATCGCCGAGATCCAGTCGGTCAGCGGCAGCGCCGTCGGCGCCATCCAGGCCATCGGCCGCACCATCCTGGGCATCAGCGAGACGGTCACCGCCGTCGCCGCCGCGGCGGAGGAGCAGGGGGCGGCGACCCGCGAGATCAGCCGCAACGTCCAGCAGGCCGCCGCCGGCACCCGCGAGGTGTCGACCAACATCGAGGGCGTCACCCGTGCCGCCAGCGAGACCGGCAGCATGGCCTCCCAGGCCCGCGCCGCCGCCGACACGCTGTCGCACCAGTCGGCGCAGCTGCGGACCGAAGTGCAGCGCTTCGTGGCGACGATCCGCGAGGGGTGAGTGTGTTGGGGGTGTCGGCTTCGATTGCCCCCTCCCCATCCCTCCCCCGCTTCGCGGGAGAGGGGGCAGGACTCTTGTCGACGTGACGCATTTGCCGAAGCGGCGGCAGTCCCCTCTCCCACCGAAGGTGGGGGAGGGTTAGGGAGGGGGCATCGTCAGCCGACCTCACCTCAACAATCAAAAAACACTGTCTCCCCTTCGCCCTGCAGGCGGATGTCGAAGCGGTAGACCACGCCGCCAGGCAACTCTGCGCGTTTCGCGATCAGGGTGTCGCGGCGGTCGGCGGGGACGGTCGCCAGCACCGGGTCCGCCGCATTCGCCGCCGTCTCGTCGGAGAAATGCAGGCGGGTGAAGGCGTGGCTCAGCATGCCGCGGGCGAACACCGTCACCGCGATGTGCGGGGCGTGGCCGGGGTCGCAGGCGCCCGGCTTCACCGTGTCGAAGACGTAATAGCCCGCGTCGTTGGTGCCGCAGCGGCCGAAGCCGGCGGCGCCGGGGGCGTGGCGGCCGTCGGCGCCGGCCTGCCAGATCTCCACCACGCAGTCGCGGATCGGCGCGCCCTCGCCGTCATAGACGACGCCTTCGATGCGAATGTGCTCGCCGGGCATGTCGCGGGTGGCCAGCCGGTTGGTCGCCAGCGGGTGGCGGCCGTAGAGTTCCGGGGTCCAGGCATAGGCGAAATAGGGGCCGACGGTCTGGGACGGGGTCTGTTTCAGCATCTGGCTCATGAGGATCAGCCCTCCATCGGCGTGGCCTGGCGTCCGCGCAGGACGATGTCGAATTCATAGCCGAGCGCCCACACCGGCTCGGTCACGTCGATGGAGAAGCGGGAGATCAGCAGCTCGCGCGCGCCCTCCGGCACCCCGTTGTAGATGGGGTCGAGCGGCAGAAGCGGGTCGCCGGGGAAATACATCTGGGTGACCAGCCGGGTCAGGAAGGACGGCCCGAACAGCGAGAAATGGATGTGCGCCGGCCGCCACGCATTGTGGTGGTTGCCCCAGGGATAGGCGCCGGGCTTGATCGTGGTGAAGCGGTAGCGGCCCTCGGCGTCGGTGATGCAGCGGCCGGCCCCGAAGAAGTTCGGGTCGAGCGGCGCGTCATGCTGGTCCCAGCGGTGGACATAGCGGCCGCAGGCGTTGGCCTGCCAGATCTCCAGCAGCGTGTGCGGCACCGGCCGGCCGCTTTCGTCCAGCACGCGGCCGGTGACGATCATGCGCTCGCCGATCGGTTCGCCGTTGACGCGGCCGTTCTTGGTCAGGTCGTTGTCGAGCGGATCGACGCTGTCATGACCGAACACCGGGCCGCTGCGCACCGACAGGCACTGCTTCATCGGGATCAGCGGCTTCGACGGCGAGCGCAGCACCGTCGATTTGTAGAGCGGCGACAGGTAGGGCGGGTGTTGCGCCCAATCGCGGGGGCTGAAATCTCCCTCCGCCTCGTGAACGGCTGTGTCCATTTCGGGGGTCCCTCCTTGGGAGCGGTCAGTTCTGCTGACGCTGTTGGTATCTGTGGAGTGTCAGAACGCGGTCGATGAAGTGGGATGCTGCGCCGGTGTAGTTCAGCGGGTCGAACAGGCGGTCGAGGGTGTCGGCGCCCAGCGCCTGCACCACTTCGGCATCCTCCGCCAGCACGTCGCGCAGGGGGCGGGCGGAGTCTGCGGCGCGGCGGCTGGCCTCGGCCACGCGGGAATGGGCGGCCATCCGGCCCATGCGGTCGCCCAGCGCCATGGTGACGGCTTCGGCCAGGATCAGGCCGCGGGTGAGGTCGAGGTTGGCGCGCATGCGCTCGGCATCGACGGTCAGGCCGGCGATGGTCTCGCGGGCATGACGGGCGGCACCGGCGACGAGGCGGCAGAGGTCGGGCAGCGCCTGCCACTCGGCATGCCAGCCGCCGAGGCCGCGTTCATGCTCCTGCACCTGCGCCGCCAGCAGCCCGCCGACCAGGGCGGGGGCGCGGATGGCGGTGGAGAGCAGGACCGCGCAGGACACCGGGTTGCGCTTGTGCGGCATGGTGGAGGAGCCGCCGCGGCCGGGCGCGGCGGGCTCGAAGGCTTCGGCGACCTCCATCTGCATCATCAGCGAGATGTCGCGGCCCAGCGTGCCCAGCGTGCCGGCGAGGATGCCGAGGGCCGAGGCCGGTTCGGTGATGCGGTCGCGGCTGGCGTGCCAGGGCAGGGCAGGCAGGGGGAGGCCGAGTTCGCCGGCCAAAGCCTCCGCCACCGCCGGGCCGGCGTCGCCGAGGGCAGCCAGCGTGCCGGCGGCGCCGCCGAATTGCAGGGCGAGGCGGCTGCGGGCGGCGGCGATCCGCTGGCGGTCGCGGCCCAGCGCGTCGAGCCAGCCGGCGGCCTTCAGGCCGAAGGTGGTCGGCAGGGCGTGCTGCAGCCAGGTGCGGGCGACCATCGGCGTGGCGCGGTGGCGGTCGGCGAGATCGGCGAGGCCATCGGCAAGGGCGGCCAGATCGGCGTCCAGCCCGTCGAGGAAGCGGCGCAGTTGCAGCATCAGGCCGCTGTCCATCGCGTCCTGGCTGGTGGCGCCCCAATGGACGTAGCGGGAGGCTTCCTCGTCGGCGGCCTTCACCGCGCGGGTCAGGTGCCTGACCATCGGGATCGCGGTGTTGCCGGCCAGCGCCGCCTCCGCCCCCAGCGCGGTCAGGTCGTAGAGGTCTGCCCTGCAGCACGCCTCGATGGCCGGGACGGCGCGGGCGGGGATGACGGCGACCGCCGCCTCCGCCCGCGCCAGCGCCGCCTCGAAATCCAGCATGCCCTGCAGCCTTGCGACGGGCGAGAAGGCGTCGGCCGCCGCGTCGGTGGTGAAGAGCGGGTCCAGCAGCGGGTCGGGATAGCGGTCGGCGGTCATGCGGCTCACCCCTTCGCTGTCAGCCCTTTTGGGCGTCTTCCTCGTCCATCTCGGCATAGACGGCGCGGGCGAGGGCTATCGCGTGGTTTCCGGCGGGAATGCCGGCATAGACGGCGGCCTGCATCAGGATTTCCTTCACCTCGTCGCGGGTGACGCCGGTGTTGCGGGTGGCGCGGATGTGCAGCTTCAGCTCGCCGTCCTTGCCCAGCGCCGCCAGCATGGCGATGGTCAGCATGCTGCGCGTCCGGATGTCCAGGCCCGGCCGGGTCCAGATCTGGCCCCAGGCGGTCTTGGTGATGAACTCCTGGAAATCGGCGTCGAACCCGGTGGCGCGCTCCAGCGAGCGGTCGACATGGGCGTCGCCCAGGACGGAGCGGCGCACCGCCATGCCGCGGTCGTAGAGGTCCTTGTCCTTCATCTCCGGGTCGTCCATCAGAGGTCCCCCAGGAAGCCGCCGATCAGGGCGGCCAGTTCCGCCGGCTTCTCGACGCCGGGGATGTGGGCGGCGCCGGGCAGCAGTTCGAAGCGGGCGCCGGGGATGCCGGCCGCCAGTTCGCGGGCGGCATCGGGCGGGGTGGCGACGTCATGCTCGCCGCAGATCACCAGGGTGGGGGCAGTGATGGCGGCGTTGGCTGCGCTGAGGTCGGCGTCGCGGATCGCCATGGCGCAGCCGACATAGCCGTCCTCGGTGGTGCGGGCGACCATGGCGGTGTAGCCGCGGATCTGGTCGGGGCAGCCGTCGCGGAAGGCTTGGGTGAACCAGCGGGCCATGACCCCGTCGGAAATCGCGGTCATGCCGCGGGCGCGGATGGCGGCGATGCGGTCGGTCCAGACCGATTGCGGGCCGATGACGCCAGCGGTGTCGCACAGGATCAGGCCACGGATGCGGCCGGGCGCCTTGACGGCGAGGCGCTGCGCCATCATGCCGCCGATGGACAGGCCGCAGACATGGGCGCGTTCGATGCCGAGCGCGTCGAGCAGGCCGGCGGCGTCGTCGGCGAGAATATCCATGGTATAGCCGGCGGTGTCGCTGACCGGCGTCACCTGGGTCAGGCCATGGCCGCGCATGTCGTAGCGCAGGATGCGGTAGCGCTGCGACAGGTGCGGCACCACGGCGTCCCAGATGTGGAGGCTGGTGCCGATGGAGTTGGCGAACAGCAGCACCGGCGCGTCCGCCGGGCCGGTCAGGTCGTAGTGCTGGGTGATGCCGGTGGCTTCGATGAAGGGCATGGGGATTCCATCGACGGTTTTGGATCGGTGAAGCGTTTGCCCCCTCCCCGACCCTCCCCCGCTTCGCGGGAGAGGGTGCCTTCTGCGAAGCGGCGGCAGTCCCCTCCACCGCCAGAGGCGGGGGAGGGTTAGGGAGGGGGCATTCGAAGCCTGAGGCTACACCCGCTCGATCATCACCGCGACGCCCTGCCCGACGCCGATGCACATGGTGCAGAGCGCCGTCCGGCCGCCGGACTGTTCGAGCTGGTAGAGCGCGGTGGTCGCCAGGCGGGCGCCGCTCATGCCGAGCGGATGGCCGAGCGCGATGCCGCCGCCGTTCGGGTTCACATGGGCGGCGTCATCCGGCAGGCCAAGCTCGCGCAGGACGGCCAGCGCCTGGGCGGCGAAGGCCTCGTTCAGTTCGATCAGGTCGATGTCGGCGATGCTGCGGCCGAGACGCTCCAGCAGCTTGCGGGTGGCGGGGACCGGGCCGATGCCCATGACACGCGGCGGGACGCCGGCGGTGGCGCCGCCGAGGATGCGGGCGCGCGGGGTCAGGCCGAAACGCTTCACCGCCGCTTCGGACGCGATCAGCAATGCGGCGGCGCCGTCATTGACGCCCGACGCGTTGCCGGCGGTCACCGTGCCGCCGGGGCGGACGATCGGCTTCAGGGCCGACAGCGCCTCGATGGTCGTGGCGCGCGGATGCTCGTCGGTCATCACCACCGTCTCGCCCTTGCGGGTGCGGATGGTGACGGGGGCAATCTCGCGGGCCATGCTGCCGTCGGCGATGGCGCGGGCGGCGCGGTCCTGGCTGCGCAGGGCGAAGGCGTCCTGGTCGGCACGGGCGATCTTCCAGTCGTCGGCGACATTCTCCGCCGTCTCCGGCATCGAATCGGTGCCATAGGCCGCCTTCATCGCCGGATTGACGAATCGCCAGCCGATGGTGGTGTCGAAGGTCTCGGCCTGCCGGGAGAAGGGGGTGTCGGCCTTGCCCATGACGAAGGGGGCGCGGCTCATGCTTTCCACCCCGCCGGCGATCATCAGCTCGGCCTCGCCCGCCTTGATGGCGCGGGCGGCGGTGGCGAGCGCGTCGAGGCCGGAACCGCAGAGACGGTTCATCGTCGTGCCCGGCACCGCGTCGGGCAGGCCGGCCAGCAATGCTGCCATGCGGGCGACGTTGCGGTTGTCCTCGCCGGCCTGATTGGCGCAGCCATAGATGACATCGTCCACCGCGGCCCAGTCGACCGAGGGGTTGCGTTGCATCAGGGCGCGGATCGGCACGGCGCCGAGATCGTCGGCGCGCACCGACGACAGGGATCCTGCATAGCGGCCGATGGGGGTGCGGATGGCGTCGCAGATAAAGGCGTCACGCATGGTCTTATCCTTCTCCGCCGCCGACTTGCCCGTGGGCTGCCGCGGTGCGGGCCTGGAGGTCGCGCAGGGCGGCGAGCGCGCCGGCGTCCGGGATTTCGGTGGTCTTCAGATCGGGCGCAATCTTCAGGTCCCAACCGGTGGCGGCCTTCACCTGCTCCACCGTCACGCCGGGATGGATGCTGGTCAGGGTCAATTCCTTCGTCACCGGGTCGGGGGTGAGGATGCCGAGGTCGGTGATGACCGCGGTCGGCCCGGCACCGGGGATGCCAGCCCTGGCCCGCGCCTCAAAGCCGTCGAGATATCCTGCCGAGGTGACGAAGGGCAGCTTGGCGACGAAGGCCTTGGGGCTGTGCTTCAGGACGATGAAGACCTCCTTGGCCTGGGAGGCGATCTCCGGCGCGCCGCCGGCACCGGGCAGCCGCACCTTGGGCGCGTCATAGGGGCCGATGACGGTGGTGTTGATGTTGGCGAAGCGGTCGACCTGGGCCGCGCCGAGGAAGCCGACGTCGATCCGCCCGCCCTGCAGCCAGTAGCGGAAGATCTCCGGCGTGCCGACCACGGTGTCGGCGGTCAGCGCGAGGTCGCCGTCGCCGATCGACAGCGGCAGCACCGTCGGCTTGGCGCCGATGGGACCCGATTCATAGATCAGCACCACCTCGGGCGCATGGGTCAGCCGGGCGAGGTTGGCGGCGGTGGAAGGCAGGCCGATGCCGACGAAGCAGACGGTGCCGTCCTTCAGCAGGCGGCTGGCCGCCACCGTCATGATCTCGGTCGCGGTGAAATCGAGAGTCGTTGTGGCGGTCTCGGCAGCACTCATCACACGGCCTCCTTCATGCTTTCGGCCAGCACGCGGCGGAAGCCGGCGAAATCGTCGGTGTCCAGCACATGGCGCTGCATCCAGGCCCGGAAGTCGTCGCGCGAGCGGGCGATGGGGTCCCAGGCCTTGTAGAAGCGGTTGTCGCGCTCCGAATAGCCCTGCGCGTAGGACGGATAGGCGCCGCCGGGGACGGGACAGACGGCGGAGAGCGCCCAGCTCGGCAGCACGCAGGCATTCGGCGGCGCCTCCAGATCGTCGACGATCTCCTCCACCGTGACGATGGAGCGCCTGGCGGCCAGAACCGCTTCCTTCTGGACGCCGAGGATGCCCCAGAGCAGGACATTGCCGCGGCGGTCGGCCTTCTGGGCGTGGATGACCGTCACGTCGGGTCGGACGGCGGGGATGGCGGTCAGCTTCTCAGCCGTAAAGGGGCATTCGACGAAGCGGATGTTCGGGTTGACCTTCGGCAGGTCGGAGCCGGTGTAGCCGCGCAGCAGGGCGAAGGGCAGGTTGGAGGCGCCGGCGACATAGGCGTTGGCCATGCCGGCGTGGCTGTGCTCCTCGATCTCCAGCCGGTGCGGCCAGCCCTGTTCGACCGCGTCGCGGAAGCGGTGGAGGGATCCGACGCCGGGGTTGCCGCCCCAGGAGAAGATCAGCTTCGCGGCGCAGCCCATGCCGATCATCTGGTCGTAGATCAGGTCCGGCGTCATGCGCACCAGCGTCAGGCCGCGCCGGCCCTGCCGGATGATCTCGTGGCCGGCGGCATGGGGGATCAGGTGGGTGAATCCTTCCAGGGCGACCGTGTCGCCGTCTTGCACGAGGCTCGCCACCGCCTCGCGCAGGGGCGTGATCTTCGCCATATGACCTCCTGATTGTGCGAAAATCGCACGAACAATCTTCTTTACGCACAGATTGGCGATGGTGTCGGCTTGGTGTCAAGGTCGAAAAGAGCATATAAAGGGCGTTTATCGCCCATATTGCGCCGCAACATGAGATTTGCGCGGTGAAATACACCGCGAGTGAACTTAAACACATTCTATTTCAGTATCTTACTGAAGAGGCCGGTTGTGTGCGATTATAGAACGCAGCTTCAAATATCGCACTTGACGGTTCGTCCATCCCTCAGTACGGTTGGCACAACAGTCAATGACCGGAACCCAAGAATTGGGGTTGGGATTCCGGCGCCGGCATATGGTCACATGTGGGAGGGACAATGACGAGGACTCTGCGCAACGCGCTGCTGGGTGCGGCGTTCGGTCTGGCGCTGGCGGCCGGTCCGGCCGGCGCCGCCACCATCAAGGTCGGTGTCGTGGCGCCCTTCTCCGGCCCGTTCGGCGTGGTCGGCAAGAGCTTCAAGGAAGCCATCGAGGTCTATCAGGCCGAACATGGCAAGACCGTCGGCAACGACACGGTGGAGTTCATCTATAAGGACCTCGACCAGCCGAACCCCTCCCAGTCCAAGGCGCTGTCGCAGGAACTGATCGTCAAGGACAAGGTGTCCTTCCTCGCCGGCTATTTCTTCACGCCGGATGCGCTGGCCGTCGCCCCGCTGATCGACGAGGCCAATATTCCCTGCGTGATCTTCAACGCCGCGACCTCCGCCATCACGGAGAAGTCGCCGCGTTATGTCCGCACCTCCTTCACCCTGTGGCAGAACACGGTGCCGCTGGCCGAATACATGGCCAAGCAGGGCATCAAGAAGGCGGTGTCGGCGGTCAGCGACTATGGCCCCGGCATCGACGGCGAGGCCGCCTTCAAGACCACCTTCGAGAAGCATGGCGGCACGGTGGTGGACACCATCCGCATGCCGCTGAAGTCCAACGACTTCGCCCCCTTCATGCAGCGCATCAAGGATTCGGGCGCCGAGGCCGTCTATGCCTTCCTGCCGGCCGGTCCGGCGACGCTGGCCTTCGCCAAGGCCTTCAACGACACCGGGCTGCGGGCTGCGGGCATCAAGTTCTTCGGCCCCGGCGACCTGACCCAGGAACCGGACCTGCCGGCGCTGGGCGACGCGGCGATGGGCATCACCACCACCTTCAACTACAGCCGCGCCCATGATTCGGCGATGAACAAGGCCTTCGTCGCCAAGCACAAGGAGATGTTCGGGTCCTACGACTCCGTCACCTTCACCTCGGTCGGCGCCTATGACGGCGTTCACGTCATCTATCAGATGATCAAGAACGGCGGCGGCAAGATCGACGGCGCCAAGGCGGTGGAGTCGGTGAAGGGCATGAGCTGGGAAAGCCCGCGCGGACCCCTGACCATCGACCCGGACAGCCGCCACGTCACCCAGACGATCTATCTGCGCACCGTCGAGAAGGTCGACGGCAAATTGGAGAATGTCGAGAAGCAGGCGTTCCCGAAGCAGCCGGACTATGGGTACAAGTTGGCGAAGTGAGGGGGTTGTCCCTCATAGGCGCTAACTAGCAGGTTTGATTGTCGTCGCAAGCCGAGCACATTCCTTATCGACCGTCATCCCCGCGAAGGCGGGGATCCAGTGTTTCCCAAGCAAAACCAATCGGTAAGCCTGGATCCCCGCCTCCGCGGGGATGACGCCCAATAAAAGTGCCGGCCCATTGGGAAATAGGCAAAATCCTGCAAGTTTGCGCCTATGGGAGGTTCGCGCATGACATAGCCCCGGGGCGGGAGAGGGAGGACGGAGAGACATCATGGAAACCATGTTCGGGATCGCCGTCGACGGGGTCGCCTACGGCATGATCCTCTTCATCATCTCCGTCGGGCTGTCGGTGACGCTGGGGCTGATGCGGGTGGTCAATCTGGCGCATGGCGCCTTCGCCATGGTCGGCGGCTATATCGCCTCCTATGCGGCGCAGGAGGCCGGGCTGCCCTACGCGGCGGCGCTGGTGGTGGCGGTGGCGCTGACTGTGCTGGCGACGCTGCCGCTGGAACGGCTGCTGTACCGCCGCATCTACGGCTCGGCCAACGAACTGGCGCAGGTGCTGCTGACCATCGGGCTGACCTTCGTCATCGTCGCCGGCATCAATTACCTGTTCGGCCCGACGCTGAAGCGCATCCCGCTGCCGGACCTGCTGACCGGCACGGTGGAGCTAGGTCCGAAGGCGATCCCGACCCACCGCGCCTTCGTGATCGCCGCCGGGGCGGTGACCCTGCTGGGACTGTGGTGGCTGCTGGAGCGCACCGATTTCGGCATCCGGCTGCGCGCGGCGGTCGATGATCCCGCGATGGCGGCGGCGCTGGGCATCCGGACGGAGCGGCTCTATCTGGCGACCTTCGCGCTCGGCACCGGGCTGGCGGCGCTGGGCGGCGTTCTGGGGGCGGAGCTGCTGCCGCTGGAGCCCTATTACGCCATCCGCTACATCGTGCTGTTCCTGGCGGTGGTGGCGGTCGGCGGGGCGGGGAGCATCTTCGGCTCGGCGGCGGCGGCGCTGGCGCTGGGTATCGTCGATACCGCCGGCAAATACCTGATCCCGAGTTTCGGCGAGTTCTTCTTCTACGCCGCCCTGATCCTGATCCTGTTCCGCTGGCCCCACGGCTTCTTCAAAGGGAGGACGGCATGACGAGCGTCGCGGAGCGAGACGGCAAGGCCGGCCAGATGACCCGACGCACCCCGCTGGCGGCCCGCCGCGACCTGGACTGGATCGGCATTCCGCTGGTCGCCGCGGTCGGGCTGGCCGCCTTCTGGCTGCTGCCGGACGATCTGGCGCTGCTGACCCGCATCGCCGCCTCGGCGCTGTTCGTGCTGTCGCTCGACCTCGTGCTCGGCTATGGCGGGATCGCCACGCTGGGGCAGGCGGCGATGTTCGGCACCGGCGCCTATGCCGCCGGCATCGTCGCGGTCAACTGGAACAACGACCCCTTCGCCATGCTGGCGGCCGGCGGGCTGGCCGGCGGGCTGATCGCGCTGGTCACCGGTGCGCTGATCCTGCATGCGCGCGGGCTGACCCTGCTGATGCTGACCATCGCGGTCGGGCAGATCGTGCAGGAGGTCGCCAACAAGGCGCGCGACTGGACCGGCGGCAGCGACGGGCTGTCGGGCATCGACCCGGCGCCGGTGCTGGGGATGTTCCGCTTCGACATGTTCGGCCGCACATCGTACCTGTTCGCGCTGGCGGTGCTGGTGGTCGGGCTCTTGGTGGCGCGGCGGATCGTGCGCTCGCCCTTCGGGCTGGCCTGCCGCGGGGTGAAGGAAGATCCCTTGCGCATCTCCGCCATCGGCGGTTCGCCGAAATCCTATCTGGTGGTTCTGTATGGCGTGGCCGGGGTGTTCGCCGGGGTGGCCGGCGCCCTGACCGCGGTGACCAGCGGCATCGTCGGGCTGGACAGCGCCGGCTTCCCCTGGTCGGCGGAGGCGCTGGTGATGCTGGTGCTGGGCGGTACCGGGCGGCTCTATGGCGCGGTGATCGGCACGGCGGCCTTCATGGGCATCCACCATATCCTGGCGGCCAGCGACCCCTTCCACTGGATGGGCTTCATCGGCCTGTTCCTGATCGGCATCGTCCTGTTCCTGCCCGGCGGCATCGCCTCTGGCGTGGAGCGGCTGGGTGGGCTGCTGCGCGGGAAGGAGGACCGGGCATGACGGCGTTGTTGGAAGTGGAGGGGCTGTCCAAGAATTTCGGCGGTCTGCAGGTGTCGTCCGACATCTCCATGACATTGAATTCCGGCGACCGCTGCGCCCTGATCGGGCCGAACGGGGCGGGCAAGACCACCTTCGTCAACCTCGTCACCGGGGTGATCCCGCCCAGCGCCGGCACCATCCGGCTGGACGGGCGCGACATCACCCGGCTGTCGGCGGCGGAGCGGGTGCGGCTGGGGCTGATCCGCAGCTTCCAGGTGGCGCGGCTGTTCAAGTCGATGACGGTGCGCGAGCATCTGGAACTGGCCGTCCTGCAGCGCGACCGCCGCACCTTCCGCCTGTTCGCCAACGTCGCCAGGGTGGCCGGGCTGGCCGACGAGGTGGCGGGGCTGCTCGACACCATGGGGCTGACGCAGGTGGCGCACACGGCGGTGGGCTCGCTGGCCTATGGGCAGCAGCGGCTGCTGGAGATCGCGCTGGCGCTTGCCATGAAGCCGAAGGTGCTGATCCTGGACGAACCGGCGGCCGGCGTGCCGCATTCGGAAAGCCAGCGCATCCTCGACGCCATCGACCGGCTGCCCAAGGATCTGGCGGTGCTGATGATCGAGCACGACATGGACCTCGTCTTCCGCTTCGCCAGGACCATCGTCGTGCTGGCGCAAGGGCGGCTGCTGTGCAGCGGCACCGCCAAGGAGATCGTCGCCGACCCGCGCGTGCGCGAGGTCTATCTGGGGAGCCGCGCCAATGCCAACTGAACCGGTCGGAGCCCCCATCGGAGCTTTCGAGGTTGCGGATCTGCGCGCCGGCTACGGCAAGACGCTGATCCTGGAAGGCGTGTCGCTGGCGGTGCCGGCGGGCGGGCGGCTGGCGCTGCTCGGCCGCAACGGAGTGGGGAAGACGACGACGCTGGCGACGCTGGTCGGCCAGACCACCCGCCATGGCGGCAGCATCCGGCTGGACGGGGTGGATCTCAGCGCGATGAGCAGTTCGGCGCGGGCGGCGGCGGGGCTCGGCTATGTGCCGCAGACGCGCGACATCTTCAAATCGCTGACGGTGGAGGAGAACCTCGTCACCGGGCTGAAGGGGCGGCCGCGCTCGGCGCTGGAGGAGGCGTACGAGCTGTTCCCCCGGCTGGGCGAGCGGCGGCGCAACGGTGGCGGCGAGCTGTCGGGCGGCGAGCAGCAGATGCTGTCGGTCGCCCGCGCCCTGCTCGGCAAGCCGACGGTGCTGCTGCTGGACGAACCGCTGGAGGGGCTGGCGCCGGTGATCTGCGACACGCTGATGGCGGCGCTGTCGAAGCTGGACATGACGATCCTGTTGGTGGAACAGCAGGTCGACCGCGCGCTGGACTTCGCCGACCGCGTGGTCTTCCTCGACCGCGGCCGGGTGGTGCATGCCGGGCCGGCGGCGCAGGCGAAGGCCGATGCGGCGCTGCTGGAACGGCATCTCGGCGTGGCGCTGGCGGCGTGAGGGGGATGATGAAATCCCCCTCTCCCCCCCGGGGAGAGGGTCGGGGTGAGGGGGATGCACCGCGTGACTATCCCGAGAATCCTCGCCCCGGGACCCCCTCACCCTAACCCTCTCCCCGGGGGGGAGAGGGGATCTTGGGGGGCTCGGGGTGCGTTATCTAAACGGCGGCGCGTAGAGCAAGCCGCCCTGGGTCCAGGGCCTGTTCATGCCGCGGTCCATGCCGTAGGGGGTGCCGAGATTGCGGTCGAAGATCTCGCCGTAGTTCCCGACCTGCGCCAGCACCTGCAAAGCCCAGTCGTCCGGCAGGCCCAGCGTGCGGGAGACGCTGCCGGCGTGGCCCAGCATGCGGTGCAGTTCGGGGTCGTCGGGGATGCGGCCGGCTTGCACGTCGGCGGACGTGACGCCCTTGGCGTCGGCCAGCACGATGGCATGGAGGACCCAGCGGGTGATGTCGTACCAGTTGCGGTCGCCCCGCGCGATGTAGGGGGTCAGCGGCTCGCGCGAGATCACGTCGGGGTAGATGGTGATGCCCATCCCGGCCTGGCGGTAGCCGGCCAGCGAGGTGACCAGCACCGTGCGGTCGGTGGTCAGCAGGTCGCATTCATGGGCGAGGAAGGCCTGCAGCGCCTCGTCCAGCGTCTGGAAGGTGCGGATCGTCCAGGGCAGGTCGGACTTGCGGATATAGTCCTCCAGGTTGCGGACGGTGGTGGTGGCGGTCTTGACGCAGACGGTGCGGGCGCCCAGCCGGTCGAGCGGCGGCGGCGCGCCGTCGCTGTGGATGGCGAAGCCCTGGCCGTCATGCAGAAGCGGCATCAGGAATTCGATGTCGTTCGACAGGTCGCGGCTGAAGGTCCAGGTCGTGGTGGTCAGCGCCACGTCGACCTCGTGCTTCTCCACCGCCTGGTATTCCTGCGGCTTTTCCGGCAGGCGGACGACGCGGATCGCCTGGGAATTGCCGAGCGTCGCCGCGGCGAAGACCCGGCAGACATCGACCAGGAAGCCGTCGAGATGGCCTTGCGGATCGGAGAAGGAGATGCCGCTGACCCCGCTGCGCAGGCCGCAGATCAGGAAGCCGCGGCTGTGGATGCGCTCCAGCGTGTCGCCGTCCTCCGCATGGGCCGGTGGGGCCAGTGCCGGTGAGGCCGACACGATCGCCAGCAGCAGAAGCAACAGCAGCCGCATCCCGACACCCATCCCCAGACCCGCCCCCCAACCCGCCCCAGTCCCCGCCGTCCTGCGGCGGGCGGGTCAGGCCGCCTGCCCGGCGCGCAGCGTGCCGAGCAGACTATGCAGCGAAGCCGCTTCCTCGGCCAGCGTGTTCGCCGTCTCGGTCAGCGAGGCGGCGATGCCGCCGGTGCGCGCCGCCTGGGCGCTGACGCCGTCGATCAGCGCCGCCACCTCGCCCGTATTGCCGGCGATCACGCCGACGCGGTTGCGGATGTCGGTGGAGGATTCGGTCTGGCGGGCCACCGCCTCGCCGATTAGGTCCTGCACCTCGTTGATGCGCTCGACCGAGCCGGAGATGCGGGCGAAGGTGCCGACGGTGTTCTGGATGCTGCCGTTGATGGCGCCGACCGAGCTGGCGATCTGCACCGTGGCGTTGGCGGTCTCCTCCGCCAGCTTCTTCACCTCGGCCGCCACCACGGCGAATCCGCGCCCCGCGACGCCGGCCGCCGCCGCCTCGATGGTGGCGTTCAGCGCCAAGAGCTTGGTCTGGTGGGCGATGCCGGTGATGACGTCGACGATACGGCGGATCTGCTCGGTGTTCTCGCCCAGCTGGCCGACCACCTCGCGGGCGGCGGTCAGCTCGTCCAGCGTGGCGCCGACCACGCCGGCCGCCTCGGTCGCGAGGTTGGAGACGGTGCCGATGGTGTCCATCAGCGCCCCGGCGCTGTCGTTGCAGGTGGTGGCGTTGCGGTTGCTCTCGGCGACGAAGCTGCCGGCGCTGACCGTGCTGTCGATGGTGCCGGCCGATTCGCGGCGCAGCGCGTCGGCCAGCTCGCGCAGCTGGCCCGACTGGGTGGCGACGCCGGACGCGACGTGATGCACGTCCTCCATCAGCTGGCGGGCCAGCGCGGCGGAGCGCATCTGCTCGCTCACGTCGGTCCAGGACAGGGTCTTGCCCAGCACGTTGCCCTGGTCGTCGAAGACGGTGTCGACATGGGCCTCCACCGTCGTCTCGCCGACCGTCAGGGTACGGCGCGGGATCGGCGGGCGGGTGGGATCGGTGCAGTCGGCGGTGAAGTCCGGTCCCTGCGCCAGCAGGTCGGGACCGGCGGGGTCGATGCCGTGCGCCTCGCAGAAGGTCCGGGCGGCGGGGTTGACGAAGCCGACCTGACCGTCGGTGCTCAGAAGTGCGGTAGGAACCGGGCTGCTGTCGACCATCCGCTTCATCAGCAGCACCTGCTCCACGCTGCCGCGCAGGTGGCGGAGCGCCGCCGCCATCACCGCCAGCTCGTCGCGGCCGGTGCGGGGGATCTCGATGGAGAGGTCGCCGGCGGCGATCTGCTCCATGGCGCGGGCGAACTTGCGCAGGTTGGCGAAGACGGCGACGCGCAGCAGCAGGGCGGCGGCGATGGCGACGGCCAGGGCGAAGGCGCCGACCATTTCCATCGCGCCGTTGCGCAACTCCTCCGTCGCGCCGACGAAATCCGCGACGTCGCGCGAGATCTCCGCGGTCGCCCACGGCAGGCCACCGTCGCCGCCGAGCGCCACGGTGGTGGTGGACAGCTTGGCATGGTCGGACGGGTCGTTGCCCTTGGCCTCGAACAGCACGCCGCCCTTGCCGTCGGTGAAGCGGATGTCGGCGTCGAGAACGGCGCCCAGACTGGACAGGGCCGGCAGCGGATCGGTCACCACCTCAAGGAAGCCCAGGACGCGGAAGCCGCCGATGGGGACGATCATGCTGAACAACGGCCGGCCCTGGCCGTCGCGCCACAGCAGGCTGGCCGGGCGGCGCTTGTCGGCGATGTCGCGCGACTTCAGCGCCTCGAACAGCGGGGCGACGGTGGCGACGCTGTCCTGCTCCCCGCCGGTGGCGGCGATGCGCGCCATGTCGGCATCGTACACGGCGACCGAGACCAGCCGAACCTCGCGGTCGACCACCACCGGGCGGGCGTTGATGTTCTTCAGCGCCAGCATCGTCTTGGCCGGGTCCTTCTGGTTGATGCTGTCGACCAGGAAGGCGTCGCGGCTCCATTCGTTGGCGTGGTTCTGGAGCCACTCCGTGTAATTCTTGCGGATGCGGTCGTTGGCCAGCACCCGCAGGGTCGCCGCCGCGCTGCTGTTGAAGGTTTCGAGCGCGAAGTCGGTGTAGCGTTGCGACACCCAGGCCTGGCTGGCGATCAGCGCCGCCACCAGCACGCCCACCACCGACACCATGGCGCGGCGCAGGGTCCAGAATCGGTGGCGCGCGCCGCCGTCGTCCAGGGTGCCGCCCGTTTTCGTCGAGATCGCCGTCATGCCCAAACCCCCGCCGCCAGTGAACGGTTTCAACGGATTGCTACACGCATATCGTCGCAGGGCCCTTTGAACGGTTTAGCGTTCATTTGTGAACAGTTCGTGTCTTTTCGTTTGCATTTGAGGCAATCGGGGTGGGCCGGGGCAAGACATCAACCGGTTTGTCCCGCTGCCGGATGATCTATGACTTTCCTATGGAGGAATGCTGCAAAACGAAAAGCAACCGGATGTGGTGAGTTGACTTCGGAATAAGCCGGTTTCCCGTTTCGATGCATAAAAAATGGGCCACGGAAGCGCGCGAAAAATTTCCGCGATTTCCGTGGCCCAGGTTGCCGAGCGCGTGGCCGCCGCAAGACTGAAGCGACGGGGGAGTTTGCTCGGGGTTCGGTGTCTAGCCTTCTCCCGCCCCGCGCTCCCTCTCCCCCCCGGGGAGAGGGTCGGGGTGAGGGGGATGCATGGGGTGGATTCGGTGGCGAATGGGGACTGTGCGACCCTTGAGGATCCTCGCTGTGCCTCCCCCCCCCCCCCACCCCCTCCCCCCGGGGGGGGGGGGGGCCGGGGGGGGGGGGGGGGGTCCCCCCCCCCCCCCCGGGGGGGCCCCCCCCGGGGGGGGGGGGGGGGGGGGGAGGCGTGGGGGGGTCGCGGGGGGGAGGGGGGCGTGGGCCCCCCTCGGGCCCCCCCCCCCCCCCCCCCCCCCCCCCCACCCCTCCCCCGGGGGGGGAGAGGGGATCCTGGGCGGTGGGAAGATTTCCTCACCCGTCCTGCGTGACGTCGCCGGCGAAGAGGTAGCCGGTGCCGTGGACGGTGACGATCAGCCTCGGGTCGGCGGGGTCGGGTTCGATCAGGCGGCGCAGGCGGCGGACGAGGCTGTCGATGGTGCGGTCGGTGGCGTCCGTCTTCCGCCGCGTCGTCGCCGTCAGCAGATAGTCGCGGTTCATCACCCGGCCGGGGTTGCAGACGAAGGTCGACAGCAGTTCGAACTCCGCGCCGGTCAGCCGCACCGGATTGCCCTGCGGGTCGGTCAGGCGCATGCGGTCGAGCCACAGCGTCCAGCCGGCGAAGCTGCGCCGGCGGTCGTCGCGCTGGTCGCCCGGTGCCTTCAGCCGGCGCAGCAGGTTCCGCACCCGGGCCAGGATCTCGCGCGGCTCGAACGGCTTCGCGATGTAGTCGTCGGCCCCCATCTCCAGCCCGATGATGCGGTCGAGCTTTTCCGCCCGGCTGCTGACCAGGATGATGCCGATCTCCGACACCGCGCGAAGTTCGCGGGTCAGGGTCAGACCGTCCTGGCGCGGCAGCCGGATGTCGAGCAGCACGACGTCCACCGCGGCGGTCGTCAGCAGCTCCTTCAGCTCCTCGGCACTTCGGGCCAGCAGGACGTCGAAGCCCTCGTCCGTCAGGTAGGACTTCAGCGTCTCGCGCGTCACCGCGTCGTCGTCGGTGATGGCAATGGTCGCCGGCATGGCCCTCTTATCCGCCTCTCCGCGCCCCCCTATCGGGGATGCCGCCTCAGTGTTCCAGGATCTGGCCCAGGAACTGGCGGGTGCGCTCGCTTTTCGGGTTCTCGAAGAATTCGGCCGGCGACCCGCTCTCGATGATCGAGCCCTCGGCCATGAAGACAATAGAATCTGCGACCTGCCGGGCGAAGCCCATTTCGTGGGTGACGCAGACCATGGTCATGCCCTCGCCTGCCAGCTCGGTCATCACGTCCAGCACCTCCTTGACCATTTCGGGGTCCAGCGCGGAGGTCGGCTCGTCGAACAGCATGATTTCGGGCCGCATGCACAGCGCGCGGGCGATGGCGACGCGCTGCTGCTGGCCGCCCGACAGCTGGCCGGGGAACTTGTGCGCCTGATCGGGGATGCGCACCCGCTTCAGGTACATCATGGCGATTTCCTCGATCTCGGACTTCGCCATGCCGCGGACCCAGATGGGGGCCAGCGTCAGGTTCTGCAGAACGGTCAGGTGCGGGAACAGGTTGAAGTTCTGGAACACCATGCCGACCTTGCGGCGGATCTTCTCCACCGCCTTCACGTCGTCGGTCAGCTCGATGCCGTCGACGATGATGTGGCCGGTCTGGTGCGCCTCCAGCCGGTTGATGCAGCGGATCATCGTCGACTTGCCCGAGCCCGACGGCCCGCAGACGACGACCTTTTCGCCCTTCTTGATGCTGATGCTGACGTCGCGCAGCGCGTGGTAGCTGTTGTACCACTTGCCGACCTTGCGGAGTTCGATGATGGCGTTCTCGGTCATGACGTGTCTCCAGAAGGCCGGTCAGCGGCGGGTGTAGCGGTTGGCCAGACGCTCCAGCCACTGGCTGTAGCGCGACATGCTGAAGCAGAAGATCCAGAACATCAGCCCGGCGAAGACGTAGACCTCGGCGAAGTAGGGGCGCCATTCGGGGTCGGTCGTCGCAACGGTGGCGGCGGTCAGCAGGTCGTACAGGCCGACGATGGTGACCAGCGAGGTGTCCTTGAAGGCGCTGATGAACTGGTTGACGATGGGCGGGATGACGATGCGCAGCGCCTGCGGCAGGACGATCAGCACCGTCTTCTGCCAGTAGCTGAGGCCCAGCGCGTCGGCGGCCTCGTACTGGCCCTTGGGGATCGCCTGCAACCCGCCGCGCACGGCTTCGGCAAGGTAGGCGGCGGTGAACAGGGTCATGCCGGCCAGCGCGCGCAGCAGCTTGTCCACCGTGACGCCTTCCGGCAGGAACAGCGGGAACATCACCGACGCCATGAACAGGACGCTGACCAGCGGCACGCCGCGCATCGTCTCGATGAAGCCGACGCAGAAGGTGCGGATCGCCGGCAGCGACGACTGGCGGCCCAGCGCCAGCAGGATCGACAGCGGGAAGGCGATGGCGATGGAGAAGACCGACAGCATCAGCGTGATCGGCAGGCCGCCCCAGCGGTCGTTCGGCACATAGCTGAGACCGGCGACGCCGCCCCACATCAGCACGCCCATGCCGACCAGCGTCAGCGCCCAGGCGCCGGCCAGCCAGGGCCGCCAGAAGGCGCGCACGCCGCTGGCGCCCAGCATCGCCACGAACAGGGCGCAGGCCAGGAAGGGGCGCCACTGCTCGTCATAGGGATAGGTCCCGAAGAAGATCAGCCGGTGCTTGACCACGATCACCGACCAGCAGGCGCCGGCCGCCTCGCGGCAGGCCTCCGACGAGCCGGACCAGCTGGCCTTCAGCAGCAGCCAGTTCGCCGCCGGCGGCACCACCAGCCACAGCAGGCCGAGGCAGGCGAGGGTCAGGACGGTGTTCAGCGGCGTGTTGAACAGATTGTCCTTGGCCCAGCCGAAGGGCTTCAGCGCCGTCATGCCGTTGGCCTGGGGCGGGGCGGAGGCCTGGGTCGGCTCCTCCTCGTAGGAGGCGGCCCAATGGGCGGGGGGAACGGGACCGGTGGGAATGGGACCGGCGGAGACGGGGGCCTGATCGGCCGGGAACTGCTTGCTCATCGGGTCCCTCATCGCGTCACTAGGGCCACGCGGCGGTTGTACCAGTTCATGAAGCCGGAGATGCCGAGGCTGATGATGAGATAGACGACCATCATCATCGCCACCGCCTCCACCACCTGTCCGGTCTGGTTGGCCGAGGTGTTGGAGACGCTGACCAGATCCGGATAGCCGATGGCGACGGCCAGCGAGCTGTTCTTGGTCAGGTTCAGATACTGGCTGGTCAGCGGCGGCACGATGACGCGCAGCGCCTGCGGCAGGATGACGAGGCGCAGGATCTTGCCCGGCGACAGGCCCAGCGCCAGCCCGGCCTCCGTCTGGCCATGCGGCACGGCGAGGATGCCGGAGCGCACGATCTCGGCGATGAAGCCGGCGGTGTAGACCGACAGGCCGACCAGCAGCGCGGTGAATTCCGGGGTGACCGACCCGCCGCCTTCGAAGTTGAAGCCGGACAGCACCGGCACGTCGAAGGCCAGCGGCGCGCCGGTGGCGACGAACACCAGGGCCGGCGGCAGCAGCACCGCGGCGATGGCGGCCGGCAGGGTGGGGAAGGGCTTGCCGGTGGCCTCGCGGTGGCGGCGGCCGTAGCGGACGATGGCGATGGCGGCGGCGATGCCGGCGATCAGCGCCAGCAGGGCCCAGCCATGGCCGGCATGCTCCACCAGAACCGGGAACTTCATGCCGCGGTTGCTGAGGAAGATGCCCGGCATCACCTCCAGCGCCTCGCGCGGGCTGGGGAGCCGGTTCATGATGGTGTACCAGACCACCAACTGCAGCAGCAGCGGCACGTTGCGGATCGTCTCGACATACAGGGTGGCGAAACGGTTCACCATCCAGTTGGAGGACAGCCGCGCGATGCCGATCAGCACGCCCAGCACGGTCGCCAGCACGACACCGGCGGCCGACACCGCCAGCGTGTTCAGCAGCCCGACGACCAGCGCCTTCAGATAGGTGTCGGACGCGGAATAGGACAGCAGGCTCTCGCCGATCTCGAAGCCGGCCTCGCGGTGCAGGAAGCCGAAGCCGGTGGCGACGCCGCGGGTGGCGAGGTTGGTCAGCGTGTTGGAAACGAGATACCAGGCGACGGCGAGGGCGCAGGCCAGGAACAATGCCTGATACAGCCACCCCCGCACGCGCGCGGAATTCAGCGCCTGGACCGGGTTTGTCATGGTGTTGCTCCGTGCGGGGGAGTGAGGCGTGGCGGACACTTGCCCCCACCCCGACCCTCCCCCGCTGGGCGGGGGAGGGAGAGATCCCCTCCCCTGCGAAGCGGGGGAGGGTTAGGGTGGGGGCAATACGCGGCCTTACTTCATCGGCGGGGCGTACATCATGCCGCCTTCGGTGTAGAGGGCGTTCTGGCCGCGCGGCATCTTCAGCTTGGAGCCGGCGCCGACGTTGCGCTCGAAGCTCTGGCCGTAGTTGCCGACCTGCTTGATGATGTTGAAGGCCCAGTTCTCCTCGACGCCCAGCGCCTTGCCGTTGCCGGCGGTGACGCCCAGCAGGCGCTTCACGTCCGGATCGGGAGAGGTCATGGCGGCGTCGACGGTCTCCGACGTCAGGCCCTTCTCCTCGGCCTGGACCATGGCGTAGAAGGTCCAGGTGACCAGGTTCATCCACTCCTCGTCACCCTGGCGGACGGCCGGGGACAGCGGCTCCTTCGAGATCAGCTCGGGCAGGATGACGAAGTCGTTGGGGTTCTGCACCTCGGCGGCGCGGATGGCGGCCAGCTGGGAGGCGTCGGAGGTCAGGGCGTCGCAGCGGCCGGCGAAGAAGGCCTTGTTCAGCTCCTCGTTCTTCTCGATGACGACCGGCTTGAAGGTCATCTTGTTGGCGCGGAAGTAATCCGACACGTTCTGTTCGGTGGTGGTGCCGGGCAGGACGCAGACGGTGGCGCCGTTCAGCTGCTTGGCGCTCTTCAGGCCCAGCTTGGCCGACACCATGAAGCCCTGGCCGTCGAAATAGTTGGTCGGGCCGAAGTTGAGGCCGTTGGCGGTGTCGCGGGTCAGGGTGCGGGTGGTGTTGCGGGCGAGGATGTCGATCTCGCCGGACTGGAGCGCCGGCAGGCGCTGCTGCGCCGACAGCGGGGTGTACTTCACCTTTTCGGCATCGCCGAACATGGCGGCGGCGACGGCACGGCACATGTCGACGTCAAGGCCCGACCACTTGCCCTTGTCGTCGGGCGAGGAGAAGCCGTACAGGCCCAGATTGACGCCGCACTGGACATAGCCCTTCTGCTTCACGCCGTCGAAGGTGGCGCCGGCCTGGGCCGTACCGGAGAGGGCAAGGGCGGAGACGGACAGGGTGGCCGCGATGGCGAGCGCGCTCAGACGGGTCTTCACGGGGCGGGGCTCCTTCAGCCTTTGTGGTTCGTGGGGCGCCGGGGCGGAAGGCTCCGGCCGCCGCGCAACGTCACAATCGCTCCGTGGATTGAACAAAGTGCCCGCCCGGCATGAACGGATGTGGCGGAGTTGTGAACAGCTTTGGACAAATCGGGCGCGTGGGCGGCGAAGGCAGCCGCCGGGCTTCGCCCGACGATGGTCACGGGGGGCGGACGTTATTTCGCGTGCACGGACTTCTCCCTGACCTTACAAGCGGCGGGTGCCGGTCATATGTCTGTGCGTGGAAATTTCGGGGATGCTGGGGAGATGGGGTCCGGTCGGTCGGTCTGGCAGTGGTTCGCGCGTTTTCCGCTGCTGCGGCACGGTCCGGTGCCGCGCTATGGCATGGCCCTGCTGACGGTTGCCGCCGCGCTGCTGCTGCGCCTTGCCGCCGACGGTGCCCTGCCCGCGGGATTTCCCTATCTGACCTTCTTTCCGGCCGTGATGCTGACCACCTTCATGGCCGGCTTGTGGCCGGGAGTGGTCGCGGCGGTGCTGTCGGGGCTGGCGGCCTGGTACTTCTTCATTCCGCCCTACGACTCCCTGACGCTGAATCCGTCCGTCGGACTGGCGCTGGCCTTTTATGCGGTGGTGGTCGGGGTGGACATCGCGCTGATCCACGGCATGCGGGTGGCGCTGGAGCGCCTGCAGGAGGAGCGCCGCCGAACCGCCTCCCTGCTGGAGGCGCAGACCACCATGTTCCACGAACTGCAGCACCGCGTCGCCAACAACATGCAGTTCGTCTCCTCCCTGCTGGATTTGCAGAGGCGGTCGGTCGCCCGTTCGCCGGACGGGGCGATGGCGGCGCTGGAGGAGGCGGGACGGCGGCTCGACACCATGGCGCGGCTGCATCGGCGGCTGCATGATCCACGCTCCGGCGACGAATTCGGCAGCCATGTCGAGGCGCTGTGCCGGGACATGCTGGCGGCGGCCGGCGTCCCCGGCGTGGCCTGCCGCGTGGCCGTTCGGGCAGCGCCGCAGTCGCCCGAACGGGTGCTGGCGCTGGCGATGCTGATCGTCGAGGCGCTGACCAACAGCCTGAAACACGCCTTCGCCGGCCGCGGCGGCGGCACCGTCACCATCGAACTGAACCCGGTGCCGGGCCAGCCGGGCCAACTGCATCTGCTGGTGACGGACGACGGCATCGGCCTGCCGGACGGCTTCGATGTGCAGCGCCTGCCCAGCCTGGGCTGGAAGATCATCCAAAGCCTCGCGGCCCAGCTCTGCGGTGAATTGAGCTATGGCGCGGCCGGCGGCAGCGGCACGCGCATCGAGTTGCGCTTTCCGGCCTGACCGCCACGCTTGCCCCGACATCCCCCCGACATCCATGGTGGCTTTTCCATCGCCAGACGGCGAACTATCTGTGATCCTGCCGGTTGCTGCGGGGACCGGCAGGGGACGGACCAGCGACAGCGGGAGGGGGACTTATGGCGACGCTGAAGGAATTCGAGGACGCGCTGAAGGCGGCGGGCAACACGGCCGCGCTGGAGATCCTTGAGTCCCTGAGGGCGCGCGACCGCTCCCAGCGCTCCGTACGGCCGGCCCGGCGCCTGACCGGGCGCAAGATGACGCCGGAGCTGGCTGCCGAGATCCTGCACCTGCACGAGACCACCAACATGACCCAGCAGGAGATCGCCTTCCAGCTGGGCGTGAACCAGGGCCGGGTGAACGAGGTCATCAAGCGCCGCAAATGGCTGACCGACAGTCCCGAGGCCCCGGAGGCCCAGGCCCGCGACAAGGCCAAGCAGCGCGCCAAGGAAGGCGTCGGCGTCGCCCCGCGCCGGCCGCCCCGGAAGAAGAAGGAAAAAATCGAGGCGGCGCCCGAGGCCGCGCAGCCTGTGGAGCCGGCGGCGGAGGTGGCCGTGGAAGCGGTGACGGCGCCGGAACCGGTCGCTCAGGAACCGGCCGCTCAGGAATTGGCTGCGCAGCCGGTGCCGGAACCGGTGGCCGAACCGCCGATGCCGATGGCCGCGCCGGAATTGCCGGTGGAGCAGCCCGAAGCGGCAGCCGGATCGCCGGCCGAATCGGCACCCGAACTGCCGCCCGACGTGGCGAAGGAAAAGGCGAAGGGGAAGGCGCGCAAGCGGGGCAAGGACAAGGAACCGCCGGCGCAGCTGCTGTTCAAGGACTTGCTGTAGGCAGCCTACAGCCCGCAGCCTATAGACCGATGAAGGGCTGCATCAGCCGGCCCATCAGACCGGTGAAGCGCAGCGGCGCGTCCGTCGCGATCAGGCAGATGCAGTCGCGGTGGCTGTCGGCGATGGGCTGGTGGTTGGTATCGCCGTCGACCTCCGCCAGATCGCCGGGGCCGTAGCGGCCGAGTTCGTCGGCGAAATGGCCGCTCAGCACCACGGTCAGCTCCAGCCCGCCATGGCCGTGGTGGGGCAGGGCGGTGCCGGGGGCGATGCGCAGAAGCTGGGCCGCGCCGCCCGACGACGTGCGCGGCAGCAGCTCCACCCGCCGCACGCCGGGAGCTAGCCGCTGCCAGGACAGGGTCTCCAGGGAGGGCACATAGGCGCGCAGCGGACCCGGGAGGGACGCGGCGGCAGGGCCGGCGGGGCGGCTGCATCGCGGCCGCATCCGCATGGCCTTGCAGGGATTGCCCGGCGCCTCCTCCCGCTCCAGCCGGTCGAGGGTGGCGGCCAGCGACAGGCTTTCCAGCGGGGCCGGCGGCAGATCCTCCAGCAGGGCGCCGCCCAACGCCTCCACCTCCGCCAGGGTGGCGCGGCAGTCCGGGCAATGGGCGAGGTGGACGGCGACGGCCAGCGACAGCCCTTCTCCCAGGCTGCCCGCGCCATAGGCCACCAGCAGGGCGTCGCTGGGGTGGTGGTTCGGCAGGACGAGTTGGCGGGCGGCGGGTTGGCGGGCGGTCATCGGTCGTCGTCTCCCAGCGCCTTGCGGATCTTGGCCATGGCCAGACGCAGGCGCGATTTCACGGTGCCCAGGGGAACGTCCAGCCGTTCGGCGATGGCCGGGTGGGCGAGGTCGGCGAAGAAGGACAGCTGCACCACCTCCGCCTGTTCCGGCGTCAGCGAGGCCAGCGCGCCGCGCAGGCGGCGGGCGCGGCGGTCGCCGTCCAGCATTTCGTCGGCGCGCGGGCGGTCGTCCTCATGCTCCTGCAACTCGTCGTCCGACACCTCCGGATGGCGTTCCCGGCGCAGCAGGTCGATGCGCAGGTTGCGGGCGATGGTGAAGACCCAGGTCGCCGCCTCCGCCTTCGCCGGGTCGTAGAGCGAGGCCTTGCGCCAAACCGACAGCATGGTGTCCTGCGCCAGATCCTCCGCCCGCTGCGCCGGCATCCCCAGCTTCAGCATGTAGGCCTTCACCCGCGGGGCAAAGTGGGCGAACAGCCGGGCGAAGGCCGCGCGGTCGCCCGCCGCCACCGCGACCAGATCGGCCGACTGGTCGGCCGCCAGCCTTGCGGCGGCGGGATCGGCCGCCGCTGGATTGGCCGACACGCGGGCGGCCTGTCCGATCCTTTTGGGATCCGGCGTCCGGTCGGCTCCGGCGGCATGCGTCAGAAGGGAAGCCAATTGGGCGATCATGGCCACGATACGCCGCAGCCCGTGCTTCGGATCACCGCCGATCGCGTCTTTTCGACGCTGGCGGGAAAGCGTGGGCGTGGCGATGATCCAACCTCGATCGGTCGCCGTATCTCGATCACAGGCCGGCGCTACCCATTTCGGGTTAGGGTCCGGGTTCAGACGCCGCCAAGCCCCCCCGACAAGCTCCACCCCCGACAAAATCTCCAAGGACCGCCCCATGCCGCTTTCCCCGCCCGACCTCACTGCACCGGCGCCGCTCGACATCGCGGTGGTCGGGTCCGGCATCGCCGGGCTGTCGGCGGCCTGGCTGCTGTCGAAAGCGCACCGCGTCACCCTCTATGAGAAGGAGGACCGGCCGGGCGGCCATGCCAACACGGTGGAAGTGGAGGGGGAAGTGGAGGGAGAGGCCGAGGGCGCCACCCCGGTCGATACCGGCTTCATCGTCTACAACGAGCCCTGCTATCCCAATCTGGTCGCCCTGTTCGACCATCTGGGCGTGCCGACGCGGGCGACGGACATGAGCTTCTCCGCCTCGCTCGACGGCGGGCGGGTGGAGTATGCCGGCACGCCCGGCGCCCTGTTCGCGCAGAAGCGCAACCTGCTGCGCCCGCGCTTCTGGCGGATGATCGCCGACATCCTGCGCTTCTACCGCGAAGCGCCGGGGCTGCTGGCAGAGTTGCAGCAAGGCCCTGCGGCGGAGACGCTGACGCTGGGCGACGTGCTGGACCGCGGCGGCTATTCCGACGCCTTCGTCCGCGACCATCTGCTGCCGATGGCCGCCGCCATCTGGTCCAGCCCGGCGGACTCGATGCGCGGCCATCCCGCCGCCGCCTTCATCCGCTTCTGCGACAACCACGGCCTGCTGAAGCTCAAGGGCCGGCCGGTCTGGCGCACGGTGGAGGGCGGCAGCCGCAGCTATGTCGGCCGCATCCTGGCCGACATGCCCGGCGCCCTGCGCCTGAACTGCGCGGTGGAGGGCATTGTCCGCGAGGAGGGCCGCGTGCTGCTGCGCGACCGCCGCGGCGACGTGCGCGCCCACGACCATGTCGTGATCGCCACCCATGCCGATCAGGCGCTGGCCCTGCTGGAGGATGCCGGCGGGGAGGAGCGCCGGCTGCTGGGCGCCTTCGGCTATGAGCGCAACCTCGCCATCCTGCACGGCGACCCCGCCCTGATGCCGAAGCGCCGGGCGGTGTGGTCGAGCTGGAACTATCTGGCCGAGCGGCGGGACGGCGGGCAAGACGGCGGACAGGACGCCCTGTGCGTGACCTACTGGATGAACCGGCTGCAGGGCTTCCTGCCGCGCGAGCGCGACCTGTTCGTCACGCTGAACCCCATCCGTCCGCCGCGTGAGGGCAGCATCCTGCGCAGCGTGCTCTACGACCACCCGATCTTCGGGATGGAGGCGCTGGCGGCGCAGCGGCAGCTGTGGAGCCTGCAGGGCCGGCGGCGGACATGGTTCGCCGGGTCCTATTTCGGCGCCGGCTTCCACGAGGACGGGGCCCAGGCCGGGCTGGCGGTGGCGGAGGCGCTGGGCGGCCTGCGCCGGCCCTGGACGGTGCCGAACCCGTCGGGCCGCATCCATCTCGGGCCGGCGCCGGCCGCACGCGCCGCCGCGCTGGAGGCGGCATGATGGAGCCATCCCGCTTCGCCTCCGGCCTCTATGTCGGCACGGTGATGCATCACCGGGTGAAGCCGGTGCGGCACCGCCTGTCCTACCGGGTGTTCAGCCTGCTGGCCGATCTGGACGAGCTTCCCCGGCTTGACCGCGAATTGCGGCTGTTCGCCCACAACCGCTTCGGGCTGATCGGGTTCCGCGACCGCGATTTCGGGCCGTTGGGCGGTGGTGTGGAGCCTCTACCCACCGAGGATGGATCCCCTCTCCCCCCCGGGGAGAGGGTTAGGGTGAGGGGGACGCGTAGCGAGGATCTTCAAGAGTCGCGCACTCCCCGCTCCCACGGAATCCACCCCATGCATCCCCCTCACCCCGACCCTCTCCCCGGGGGGGAGAGGGAGTTTGGAGGCTTGAAACAGTGGGCCGAACGCCAGCTCGCGGAGGCCGGGATCGAGGGGGGTGGGCCGATCCGCCTGCTGTGCTTCCCGCGGGTGCTGGGCTTCGTCTTCAACCCGCTCTGCGTCTGGTTCTGCCACCGCCGGGACGGGACGCTCGCCGCCGTCATCCATGAGGTGTCCAACACCTTCGGCCAGCGCCACGCCTATCTGATCCCGGCGGCGCCCGGACCGGACGGTCTGGTGCGCCAGAGTTGCGACAAGCGCTTCTACGTCTCGCCCTTCATGGACATGGAGACCGCCTATCACTTCCGCATCCGCCCGCCCATGGGCGAAGCGGGGGAGCCGCTGGCGGTCGCCATCCGCCAGACCGATGCCGGGGGGCCGGTGCTGCATGCGTCGCTGACATTGAGGCGTGTGGAACTGACCGACGGCGCCATCCTGCGCGCCTGGGCCCGCCACCCGCTGATGACCGCCAAGGTGGTGGCCGGCATCCATTGGGAGGCGCTGCAGCTGTGGCGCAAGGGGCTGGCGATCCGCCCGCGCCCGCCGGCCCCGGCGCAGCCCGTCACCGTCGTGAAAAACATCGTCGTTCCCGACCGTTTCCGAGAAGGCCATTCATGACCGACATCGCTACCGACATCGCTGCGACCGCGCCTCGACGTCACCCCCGGTGGCTGCGGCTGGTGACTGGACGCGACCTGTGGACCGGCGCCCTGGTGAAAATGGCCGGCGGCATCCGCCGGGGTGAATTGACCCTGCGCCTGCCCGACGGGCGGACGATGTGCGTCGGCGATCCGGCCGAGGGGCCACGGGCCGACCTGACGCTGCTCGACGATACCGCGGCGCGGCGGCTGATGCTGGGCGGCGCGGTCGGCATGGCGGAGGCCTATGGCGACGGGCTATGGCGCAGCGGCGACCTGCCGGTACTGATCGAACTGGCGATCCGCAACGAGGCGGCGATCGGCGGTGGGGCCAAGGAGGGAGGTTTCAGGGGCACGGTCGCGGCGGCGGCGGCCAACCGGCTGTTCCACCGCAGCCGCGCCAACTCCCGCCGCGGCAGCCGCCGCAACATCGCCTTCCACTACGACCTGGGCAACGACTTCTACCGGCTGTGGCTCGATCCCGGCATGACCTATTCCTCCGCCCTGTACGAGCGGGAGGGGCAGGGCCTGGAGGACGCGCAGGAGGCCAAGATCGCCCGCGTCGCCGACCTGCTGCAACTCAGGCCCGGCGACCGGGTGCTGGAGATCGGCTGCGGCTGGGGCGGGATGGCCGAGCATCTGGCCGGCCGCCACGGCGCCTCGGTCGTCGGGCTGACCCTGTCGGCGGAGCAGCTGGCCTTCGCCCGCGCGCGGCTGGAGCGGGCCGGGCTGGCCGGACAGGTCGAACTGCGGCTGATGGACTATCGCGATGCTGGCGGCAGCTTCGACCGCATCGTCTCCATCGAGATGATCGAGGCGGTGGGGGAGGAGCATTGGCCGCGCTATTTCGCCGCCCTGCGCGACCGGCTGGTGCCCGGCGGGGCGGCGGTGGTCCAGGCGATCACCATCGACGACGCGCGGTTCCCGCGCTACCGCCGCGGCTGCGACTTCATCCAGCGCCACATCTTCCCCGGCGGCATGCTGCCCTGTCCGTCGGCCCTGCGCGCCGAGGCGGAGCGGGCCGGGCTGGTGGTGGAGCATGTGGAGACTTTCGGCGACTCCTATGCCCGCACCTGCGCGGAGTGGCGGCGCCGCTTCCTGGAAGCCGGGCCGCAGGTGGCGGCGATGGGCTTCGACGAGCGGTTCCGCCGGCTGTGGGACTATTACCTCGCCTATTGCGAGGCCGGGTTCCGCGCCGGGACCATCGATGTCGGGCTCTGGCGCTTTCGCAAGCCGTAAGCGGAGGACTCCTCTTGATGAAGATCGGGGATTTCGCCGGCAACACGCCCGAATTGCGGATCGAGCAGTATTTCGCCGGGCGCACCCATGCCTGGGGCGTGTTCGAGGACCGGTTCGGCACGCTGCGCCGCAGCTTCACCGTCGCCATCGACGGACAGTGGGACGGGCGGGAACTGGTGCTGGACGAACGCTTCCTCTATGCCGACGGCGAGACCGACCGCCGGGTCTGGCGCATCGTCAGGACGGCCGAGGGAGCCGACGGGGGATATTATGAGGGGCGGGCCGACGACGTGATCGGCACGGCGGTGGGGCGGTCGGCCGGCAACGCGCTGAACTGGACCTACGAGATGGCGTTGAAGGTGGGCGGCGACCGCTGGCGCGTGCGCTTCGACGACTGGATGTGGCTGCAGCCGGGCGATGCGTTGATCAACCGCGCCAACGTCTATCGCTGGGGCCTGTGGATCGGCACGGTCAGCCTGTTCTTCCTGCCCGAAGGCCGGATGGTCCGGCCCGATACCGTCGTCAATCCGGCGGTGCGGCCCCCAGCCGCCGCCGAATGAGGCGAAGCGGGGCGCCCAGCAGCGGCAGGCGCAGATAGACGTGTTCACCGGAATCCCAATGGTCGATGTGCTCGGCCACCCGGCCGTCGGCAACCTGCCGCACCTCGCTGGTGCCGATCACGTCCATCCGGCCGATGCCGGTCACCGTCGCCTCGAACCGCCAGCGCAGGATCGCCAGATCGGGTGCGAACAGCCGGTGGGTGACGGTGAAGCGCAGATCGCGGCAGCCGTTCAGCGTGTGGACCAGCGCCGCGCGCACCGCGTCGCGCCCGCGGGCGTCGTTGAAGGGGTCGCGGAAACGCACCTCCGGCACGGTCAGCGCCGGCAGCCGGTCGAGCGCCTCGACGCTGAGCGTCTCGAAGAAATCGGCCCAGGCGTCCAGTCCCTGGATTTTGGGCCCGTGGATTCTGTGGTCGTCCGTCATGCCCCCGTCGCCTTGCGCACCAGCGGGAAGTAAAGCCGATAAGGCAGGCAGCGCGCCAGCTTCAGCTTGCGGGTGAAGCGCTTGGGGAAGGTGATCTCGAAGCCGTCGCCCTCCATCTCGTCGGCCAATTGGCGGGCCGCATCCTCCACCGGCATCAGGTCCGGCATGGGGAAGGGGTTGCGGGCGGTCAGCGGCGTGTCGATGAAGCCGGGGCAGACCAGCTGCAGCCTGATCCCGGCGCGGTCGCAGTCGGGCTTCAGCGACTCGCACAGGTTGATCAGCGCCGCCTTGGTCGGGCCATAGGCCGCCGCCGTCGGCAGGCCGCGGTACCCGGCGACGGAGGCGACCACCGCCACCTGTCCGCGCCCGCGCGCCCGCATCCGCGGCAGCAGCGCCTCCAGCCCATGGACCACGCCCATATAGTTGACCTCCATCAGCCGGCGGGCGGTGTCGGCGGAAAAATCCTCCAGCGACATCGGACTGTGGGTGCCGGCATTCAGCACCGCCCGGTCGATGGGACCGAACCAGCGTTCGATGGCGGCGACGGTGGCGGTGGTGGCGACGCGGTCGGTGACGTCCAGCGGGAAGATGCGCATGCGGTCCGGGCTGTGTTGCACCGTTGCCGTCAGATCCTCGACCGAGCGGGCGGAGAGTGCCACCCGTGCCCCGCCGTCGGCCAGATGGATCGCCAGCGCCCGGCCGATGCCGCTGCTGGCGCCGGTGATCCAGGTGATGCCGGGCGGCTTGCCGTCCGGCTCGCTTTCCGCTTCGCCGCCAGTTCCATCCATGATGCGCTCCGCACACTATCTCCATGGCGGTACGCGGCCGGGGTTCCGGCGGATCACCGGATGCGGCGGGACAGCTCGTCGCCACGCTCCGACAGGTCGCGCATCAGGGCGCGGGCCTCGTCCTCGCCGGTCCAGCGGGCGACGGAGGCGATGCCGTCGGGACTGTCGGAGGCGCCGTCGCGGCCACCCTCGCGTCATCCGGCAGGCCGAACACCTGTCCCGCCCGCGCCTCCACCACGGCGAAGCGGCCATCGCAGGCCATCAGCCGGAAACTGCCCTTTTCCTCCAGGATCGACACGCGGTTCATCGGCACTCTCCCTGGCACTGTCTCGATTGGCGGTTCAACCGGCGGGAGCGCCGGATGGTTGCACGGCGTCGAGATTCTCCACGACAGAAGGGCTCAATAATGGTACTGAGACTTATTCGCACTTGGTCGCGGTGGTGGTTCAGGCGCCCGAGACTGTTCGCAAGGCCAATCAAATCACGGTCTTAGCGCGGCGAATTCCCACAAAAACGCACGTTTCTCCGCCGGCAGCGGTCGATTTTCAGTGCGAGTGCGACTCATTCGCATTATAACCGCGTTGGGGTATCCACTCCGGAGCATAGCGCCGGAGTGCCGTCGGGATTTTTGCCTTGTGATTTTGACAGCGCGCGTGCCGGACACGCGCCGAGGGGGAGTTGGACCGCCATGCCGACATCGTTTCGCCACCGTCCTGCGCTGACCGCCGCACTTGCCGGTGCCGGGGCTCTGCTGGCCGGCGCCGCCTCCTGCGCGCAGGAGGCTGCCGCGCCCGCCGCCGCCGCCCCGGCGCCGTTGGGCGCGGCGCAGGGACCGGCAGGCGGAGTGGTGGGGGCGGCGCAGGCTGTTCCGGACGCGGCTGCCGCGGCTCTCGCCTCGCTGCCGCACGACCTGTCGCCCTGGGGCATGTTCGTCACCGCCAGCCCGGTGGTGCAGGCGGTGATGGTGGGTCTGGCGCTCGCCTCGGTCGTCACCTGGACCATCGCCATCGCCAAGACGGTGGAACTGTCGTCGGCGAAGCGCAAGGCGCGGACGGCGCTGGCGATGCTGGAGGAGGCGCGCTCGCTGTCGCAGGCGGCGGAGCGGGTCGGCTTCAGCCAGGGCACCGCCGCGGCGCTGGTCCGCGCCGTGGTCGCCGAGACCCACCTGTCGGCCGACGCGCCGTCGCGCGACGGGTTGATGGACCGCGCCGCCTCGCGGCTGGAGCGGATCGAGTCGGCGGCCGGCCGGCGCATGGCGCGCGGCACCGGCATCCTCGCCACCATCGGCTCGACCGGCCCCTTCATCGGCCTGTTCGGCACGGTGTGGGGCATCATGACCAGCTTCATCGGCATCTCCAAGGCGCAGACCACCAACCTTGCCGTGGTGGCGCCGGGCATCGCCGAGGCGCTGCTGGCCACCGCCATCGGGCTGGTCGCCGCCATCCCCGCGGTGGTGGTCTACAACGCCTGCAGCCGCGCCATCGGCGGCCACAAGGCGCAGCTGACCGACGCGTCGGCGGCGGTGCTGCGCCTGCTGAGCCGCGACATCGACCGCCACGCGCTGCCGCGTCCCCACAGCAATTCCCGCGCGGCGGAGTAACGGCAATGGGTGCGCGCCTCGGCTCCAGCGGCAACGACGACGATCTGACCGAAACCCATGAGATCAACGTCACGCCCTTCATCGACGTCGTCCTCGTCCTGCTGATCATCTTCATGGTCGCGGCCCCGCTGGCGACGGTGGATGTGCCGGTCGATCTGCCGGCCTCCACCGCCACGCCGACGCCGCGGCCGGACAAGCCGCTGTTCCTGACCATCCAGGCCGACAAGACGCTGTCGCTGGGCGAGACCACGACGACCAGGGAGGCCCTGGGCGCGGCGCTGGACGCCGCCACCCATGGCGACAAGACCCAGCGCGTCTTCCTGCGCGCCGACAAGACCGTCGATTACGGCGCGCTGACCGAGGTGATGAACAGCCTGCGCGCCGCCGGCTATCTGAAGATCGGCCTTGTCGGGCTGGAAGCGGCGCCGGCGCCATGAGTGCGGCCTTCGACCAGGAAGCGGTGGGGGGCTGGTCCGCCGACGGGGCGGAGCGTCCGGCGCGCGGGGCTTTCCGCTGGGGCGGCAGCCTGATGCTGGCATTGGGCGTTCATGCCGCGGCCGGCGTGGCGATGGTCGCCTGGCATGTGCCGATCACGCCGTCGGAGGCCGATCCGCCGGCCGTGCTGCTGGAACTGGCGCCGCTGCCGGTGGCGCCGCCGGAGCCGACGCCGGCCATCGACATTCCCCTGCCGGAACCGATGCCGGAGCCGGTGATCGAACCGGAACCCGAGCCGCCGCCGCCCGAACCCGAACCGGTGATCGAGGAACCGCCGCCGCCGCCGGAGCCGCCCCCCGTGGTCGAGCCGGAGGTGGTGCTGCCCCAGCCGATTCCCAGGCCGCCGCCCGAACCGCCGAAGCCGAAGCCCGAGGTGAAGAAGGAAGCGCCGAAGCCCAAGCCGGAAAAGCCGAAGCCGCCCCGGCCGGTGGCCCAGCCGGTGCAGCCGGCCCCCGTGGCCGCTCCGCCCGCTCCGGCTCCCGCACCGGCGGCGCCGGCCCCCTCGGCCGCGCCCAGCCGGGCGGTTCCCAGCTGGCAGGGACGGCTGCTGAGCCATCTGGAACGGCACAAGCGCTATCCGCGCGCCGCCCAGGCCCGCCGGCAGGAAGGGGTCGCCCAGGTCCGCTTCACCATTGACCGCGACGGGAACGTGCTGTCGGTCCGGCTCGACCGCAGTTCCGGCGTGCCGTCGCTCGACGAGGAAACGGTGGAGATGGTCCGCCGCGCCTCCCCCCTGCCGGCCCCGCCGGAGGAGATGGCGAAGGACCGCATCGAACTGGTGGTCCCGGTCCAGTTCTTCATCCGCTGAATCCGTCTCAGAGTCTGTGAGTTTTTATGGGTCCTGCTGAGAGACGCTTGAAGTTTGAACCGCTTCGCATCGGATCCGATCACGAGCTTCTCTCGACCGTCATTCCCGCGTAGGCGGGAATCCAGGTTTTCCAAAGGATTAGCTGCCGATCAGCCTGGATCCCCGCCTTCGCGGGGATGACGGCCAAAAATGCGCCTAAAACTCACAGGCTCTCAGTCCAGCGTCGGCTCCGCCCGCTGGCCGACGCGGCGCTGGGAATCGACGGCGGCGCGCAGGCGGTCGCGGGCCGCGCCCCGGCTGGAGCCGTTGGCGGCCGCCGGGCGCAGGCCATTCAGGGCGGCCAGGAAATTGGTGCCGGCGCGCGCCTTCTGTTCGCGGCCCTTCGGTTCGGAGACACGCCAGGCGGGCAGCGCCGGTATCTCCTGCGTGACCTCCTCCCGGTCGATGGCGGTGTCCGGTGCCGCGGCCTTGTTCGCCTGGGCGCGGGCCTGCTGCGCTTCCACCCGCGCGCGGGCGACGATGCGTTCGCGCAGGTCCACGTCCAGCGTGCGGAACACGCGCGACGCCTCGGTCAGTTCGCGTTCCCGGCCGCTGTCCAGAGTGCGTTTCAGGGCGTTCGCCAGCAGGCGGCATTCCAGGACGCCGGGCACCCGCTCGCGCTCCACCGCGCGGGCGAGGACGCCGACGGCTTCCAGGGTTTCGCGGTCGAGGGTGCCCTGAGGCATGGTGCGGCCTGATCCGAAAGGGGTAGGGTCGACACTATCGGCGGGCAAGCGTCCGTATTCAAGCCGCTTGTTAACCTTTTGTGCGACGCACCGCGATTACCGTCCGGCCCCCTATCGTCCCGCCGTCGCTTCCGGCCGGTCCTGCTCCACCGCACCGCGGCGCTGCAGCCATTCGGCGACCATCCAGCACAGCGCCGCCCAGGCCGCGCCGACGCTCCAGCCCGCCAGAACGTCGGTCGGCCAATGGACGCCCAGATAGACGCGGCTCGCCCCGATGATGAGGGTCAGCACCATCGCCCAGCTCAGCAGATAGGCCTTGGTGCGCCGGCCCTCGACGAACTGGGTCAGCAGGGCGCCCAGCGTCAGGTAGACGACGGCGGACTGCATGGCGTGGCCGCTGGGGAAGCTGGCGGAGATCACCTGATCGCCATGCGGCACCAGATCGGGACGGGCACGGTCGAACAGCATCTTCAGCACGGTGCTGAGCGCCCCGCCGCCGCCGACCGCCACCAGCACCAGCAGGGCCGCCGCCCGTTTGTGCAGAAGCAGCAGGAAGCCCAGCGTGGCGGCGGTGAGGATGGCGAGGATGGTGGTGCTGCCGAGCGAGGTGATGTCGCGCGCCATCCGGGCCAGCCACCAGGGGCCGCCGGGCAGGTCGGGATTCAACGGATCGCGGAGCGCCAGCAGGATGTGCTTGTCGAAGGCGGTGGTCTCGCCCTCCATCACCTCGCCGGCCAGTTCGACGAAGCCGAACAGCAGGCCGGCGATGGCCGAGAGGCTGACGAGCATGCCCAACTGGTGCCGGCTCAGCTTCGCCCAAAAACCGCTTCTGCTGCTGCCCCCGACCATATTGTTCCGGCTCACCCGCACCCTCCATCCAGTTGCCCGTTCAGGCGGGAGAGAGCAGCCGCACCGGTGAGCCGGCCGTCCAGGCCAGGATGTCCTCCAGGGCGTCGCGGTAGAACACCGCGTAATTCTCCCGCGTCACGTAGCCCAGATGGGGCGTCAGCACGGTGTTGGGAAGGTCAAGCCAAAGGCTGTCTTTCGGCAGAGGCTCGATGGGGAAGACGTCGATGCCGGCGCCGCCGATATGGCCGTGCCGCAACGCATGGACCAGCGCCGCCTCGTCCACCAGCCCGGCGCGCGAGGTGTTGACGAGGAAGGCGGTCGGCTTCATCGCGCCGATCTCCGCCGCCCCCACCACGCCGCGGGTGCGCTCGCTCAGCACCAGATGGACGCTGACCACGTTGGAGGTCGCGAACAGGTCGCGCTTTTCGACGCGGGTCACGCCGGCCTCGGCGGCGCGCTCGTCGGTCAGGTTGGGGCTCCAGGCCACCACCTCCATGCCGAAGGCCTGACCCACCCTGGCGACCTTGCTGCCGAGCTTGCCCAGGCCGACCAGCCCCAGCCGCTTGCCGCCGAGATCGCCGGTCAGGCCGGTCTGCCAGCGGCCCTCGCGCAGAGCCCGCTCCTCGGCCGGGATGCGCTTGGCCAGCGCCAGGATCAGGCCCCAGGTCAGTTCCGCCGTCGGCGCCCCGACCATGCGGGTGCCGCAGACGGGGATGCCGCGGGCGGCGCAGGCCGCAAGATCGACGGCGTTGTTGCGGGCGCCGGTGGTGACCAGCAGCTTCAGGTTCGGCAGCCGGTCGATCAGGCTTGCTGGGAACGGCGTGCGTTCCCGCATGATGACCAGCACGTCGAAGGGCTCCAGCGCCGCCGCCACCGCGTCGGCATCGCCGAGCGGCTGCTCGAAGACCGTGAGGTCGCTGCCCGGCGGCAGCTGCGACCAGTCGGCGAGGTCGCGGGCGACCCCCTGGTAATCGTCGAGGACGGCGACGCGCATGGAGCCCGGCCCCCGCTTACTTGGTGAAGTAGGGCGCCAGATTGGCGCGGATGCGGTCGAGGATCGGCACGGCGGTGGCCGGCACCTCGAACGGGCGGCCGGTGATGGTCTCGCCGGCTTCGATGTAGACGCGGGCCGCTTCCAGAACCACGTCGCCGGGGATCTCCGGGATGTCCTGGGTATAGGGATCGCAGCGGGCGACGACCCAGTTGCGGACGAAGTCCTTGTCGAAGCTTTCCGGCTTCCCGCCGGCCTCGAACCGCTCCTGATAGCTGGCGGCGAACCAGTAGCGCGAGCTGTCGGGGGTGTGGATCTCGTCGGCCAGCAGGATGTTGCCGTCCTCGTCGAAGCCGAACTCGTACTTGGTGTCGACCAGGATCAGGCCGCGGTCGGCCGCCATCTTCTGCCCGCGGGCGAACAGGGCCAGCGCCTTGTCCGACACCTCGTCCCACTGGGCGCGGGTCAGCAGGTTGCGGCCCACGATCTCGGCGGCGGTCAGCTCCTCGTCATGGCCGGCGTCGAAGGCCTTGGTGGTCGGCGTGATGATAGGGGTTTCCAGCCTCTGGTTCTGGCGCAGCCCGTCGGGGAAGATGTGGCCGTACATCTCGCGCCGGCCCTGCTTGTACATCGACCAGATCGAGGTGCCGGTGGTGCCGGCCATGTAATCGCGGACCACGACCTCGACCGGCATGATGGTCAGGCGCTTCGCCACCACCACGTTGGGGTCGGGGTATTCCAGCACATGGTTGGCGCAGATGTCCTTCGTCGCCTCGAACCAGAAGCGGGCGGTCTGGGTCAGCACCTGCCCCTTGAAGGGGATGGCGGTCAGGGCGCGGTCGAAGGCCGACAGCCGGTCGGTGGTGATGAGGATGCGCCTGCCGTCCGGAAGGTCGTAGTTTTCGCGCACCTTGCCGCGGTAATGATTGGGCAGCTCCGGGATGAAGGCGTCGCGAAGAACGTTGGTCAGGTGCGGGGCGAGCAGGGCGGTGTCAACCATGGGATCCTGGTCCGGATGCAGGGGCGGATGCGAGAGGCGCGCATGATACCCGAAACCCTTGCCGGAGCCAGGGCGCTAAATTGAGAGGGAGGATCGCTGTCCGATGCATGACGGGACCATCACGGAGGCCGCCGCCGGGACCGCAAAGGAGGGGGCCGGGGACTATGATCCGGCGCCCGGAGTCGTCCGCGTCTGGTTCGCCGATCTGGCAGCCTTGTCGGCTCACAGAGAGGCGATGCGTGCCCTGCTGTCCGCCGACGAGGTGGAGCGCGCCGACCGTTTCATGATGGAACGGCTGACCGACCGCTTCATCCTGCGGCGCGGGCTGCTGCGGCTGCTGCTGGGGCGCTGCACCGGACGTGACCCGGCGGGCCTGGTCTTCGATTACGGCACGCACGGCAAGCCGGGGCTGGCCGGCGGCCCGGCCTTCAACCTCAGCGACAGCGAGGATGCGCTGGCCATCGCCGTAGCGGCGGAAGGGCGGATCGGCGTCGATATCGAGCGGCTTCGCCCGATCGAAAGCGCCGACGGCATCGCCGACCGCTTCTTCCACGCGACCGAGCGCGCCGCCTTGCAGACGCTGGGTCCGGAGCAGAGGGACGAGGGCTTCCTGCTGGCCTGGACCCGGAAGGAGGCCTTCATCAAGGCGGCCGGCGTCGGGCTGTCGATGCCGCTCGACCAGTTCGCGGTGGAGGTGACGCCCGGTGCGCCGCCGGCCCTGCTGGAGATCGACGGGAGCTTGCGCGGCGATGTCGGGGTTCCGGCGGACTGGAGCCTGTTCGACCGCCGGGTGCTGCCCGGCACCATCGCCGCCATCGCGGCCCATGGGACAGGTTGGACGGTGGAGACGCGGGTGATGGATGCCTCCCTCTCCCCCCTGGGGAGAGGGGCGGGGTGAGGGGGAGGCATCGGGTGGATTCATTGGGGAATGGGAGAGTGCTCGGCTTTTGAAAATCCTCGCCGCGCTTCCCCCTCACCCTAACCCTCTCCCCGGGGGGGAGAGGGGATTTTCCGGCATCGGGCGTTTCACTCCCCGCCGGCCAATGTTCCGGTCAGGCGGTTGCGGATGGCGGAGACGGCGCATTCCAGCGGGCGGTCGTCGTCGGGCTTGGGGGCCTTGTCCATCACGTCGGGGCACATGTCCTGGGCCAGCCACACCTGCGGCTTCGGCGGGACCGGGGCGTTGGGGTCGCAGGTGGCGGGGTCGGGGTGGGTTTCCTCGGTGCTGCCGTGGGTCGGCTTGACCTCCAGGTTCGGGGAGACGCCGAAGCAGTCCACCAGCGCCCCCGACGGGCGATAGTAGCGGGCGGTGGTCAGGCGGATGCCGGTGTCGACGCTGAGCGAGGAGATCGTCTGCACCGACCCCTTGCCGTAGGAACGGGAGCCGAACAGCAGCGCCCGGTGATGGTCCTGCAGGGCGCCGGCCACGATCTCCGACGCCGAGGCCGAGCCGCTGTTGATCAGCACCACCACCGGCAGCCCGGCCAGCAGGTCGCCGGGGGTGCCGCGGTAGTTGCGGGATTCCTCCGGATCGCGGCCACGGACGGAGACGATGTCCACCGTTTCCAAGAAGCGGTCGGCCACCTGCACCGCCTGCTCCAGCAGGCCGCCGGGGTTGTTGCGCAGGTCGATGACGGCGCCGGTCAGCCGGCCCTTCGCCTGCCGGCGCATGGCCTCGATCGCCGAGTCCAGTGACGAGGAGGTCGACTGGTTGAAGGTGGCGATGCGGACATAGGCGACGTTGCCCTCCAGCCGGTAGCGCACCGGCTGGATCTTCACGATGGCGCGGGTCAGCGAGACGCGGGTGTTGGCCTCGGTCGCCGGCGGCCGGCGGATCGACAGGGCGACGGAGCTGCCGACGGGGCCGCGCATGCGGGCGACGGCGTCGTGCAGGTTCAGCCCCTTCACCGCCACGTCGTCGATGCGGGCGATCAGGTCGCCGCTGCGCAGGCCGGCGCGGGCGGCCGGCGAGCCGTCGATGGGGGAGACGACCTTGATCAGGCCGCTTTCCTCGTCCATCGTCACCTCGATGCCCAGCCCGCCGAACTCGCCCTGCGTCTGTTCGCGCAGATAGCGGTAGCGCTCGGCGTCGAGGAAGCTGGAATAGGGGTCGAGCGAGCCCAGCATGCTGTCCAGTGCCGCCTCGGTCAGCATGCGGTCGCTGGCCTTCGGGTTCTCCGCCTTCTTCTTCTTCAGCCCGTCCTCGGCCTTGTCGATCAGCACCTGCGGATCATAGGCCTTCACATGCTCCGTCAGGACGCGGCGCATGGCGTCGGAGAAGAGGACGTAATTGCGGTCGGCGGTGGACAGCGATCCATAGCCGCGGATCTTCGCGAAATCCGTCCGGTAGCGGTCGAGCGCCGCGACGGTGTCGGCACGGCTGGTGGGGGCGACGGCGCAGGCGGGGCCGATCGCCACCATCATCAGCAGCAAGGCAGCCAGCAGCTTCGCCATCCTTGGACCCTCTTGACTGGCCGATCCGGCCGGCGGTCTTACGCGCATCGTTCACTTATACCAGTGTTTCGCCGGTTGCCGCGACCCTAGCACGTCGTCCGCCCATTCTCAAAATCCATCCCGATTTCGGCAAGAGGGTCATGTCCGAGACGGATCGGCCGAACCGCGCAAGTGGGCGGACTCCACAAATAGGGAGTGCAAACGGCGATGTCGCGCGCCCCAAGGGAGCGCGCGACCTGTCTGAACGGATGAGCGCTTTCGGAGAGGGCGGGTGTCAGTAGGCGCCGCTGCCCTTCACCACGACCCGCACCGTGCGCAGCATGATGCCGATGTCGGCCCAGAAGTTCCAGCCGACGACATAGGCGGTGTCGAGCTGGACGCGGCGCACGTAATCGACGTCGCTGCGGCCGCTGACCTGCCACAGCCCGGTCAGGCCGGGGCGGCAGCGGGTGTAGAAGGGGAAGCAGGCGTGGTAATAGGACACCTCGTCGTCGATGATCGGGCGGGGGCCGACCAGGCTCATGTCGCCGCGCAGGACGTTGATGAGCTGCGGCAGCTCGTCCAGGCTCGATTTGCGCAGGAAGCGGCCGACCGGGGTGATGCGCGGGTCGTTGCGCAGCTTGCGCGTCGCCAGCCATTCGGCGCGCGCCGTCTCGTCGGTGGCGAGCAGCCGTTCCAGCACCTCGGCCGAGTTGACCACCATGGAGCGGAATTTCAGGCAGGTGAAGGGGCGCCCGTCGGCGCCGATGCGCCGGTGGCCGAACACCGCCGGGCCGCCGTCGCGCGCCACCATCCAGGCGAGCACGAGCATCAACGGCCCGAAAACGGCAAGCAGACCCAGTGCGCCGACGATGTCGAAGGCGCGTTTCACGCGGTGCCTGTGCAAGGGTGGGCAACCGGGAAGCCGGTCCATCGCCTGCATCGCCGACCGGGTTCCGGCCATCCGGCCGGGGTCCAGCCGGGGAGCGCCCAGAAGGGCGATGTTGGACAACGCCATTATATTCTCTCGTCGCTGATCGTCTCTGGTCAGAGCATAGGACCATCCGAGAGAGGCAACGGCCAGCGCGCGAAAGGGGTCCCGCCAAAGGGACGGGACGTTTGGAAAGGGTGAGTTAGCCCGCCGGTACGGGTCAGCAGATCCGGGGAAGCTGTTCCCCGGTCAGCCAGTCCACGATCCGGCGGCCGCCGAAGCGGGTCTCCATCTGAACGAAGCGGTGGGGGTCTTCCACCACACATCCGATGCGGGCGGCGTCCCGTCCCAGCGGGTGGTCGCGCATGACGGAGAGCAGACGGTCGCACTCCTCCTCGGCGCAGATCGCGATCAGCTTACCTTCGTTGGCGGCATAGAGCGGGTCCAACCCCAACAATTCGCAGGCCGCCGCGACCTGCGCCCGCACCGGGATGTCCGATTCGCGCAGCCGCATGCCGACGCCGGACTGGTGGGCGATCTCGTTCAGCGTCGTCGCCAGCCCGCCGCGGGTGGGATCGCGCAGCACATGCACGTCGGGCACCGCCGCCACCATCGCCGCGACCAGCCCGTTCAGCGCCGCGCTGTCGGACAGGATCGCCGTCTCGAAGCCCAGATTGTCGCGGGTCGACATGATGGCGACGCCATGGTCGCCCATGGTGCCGCTGACCAGGATCACGTCGCCCGGCCGCGCCCGGTCGCCCGACGGGGCGACGCCCGGCGGCACCATGCCGATGCCGGTGGTGGTGATGAAGATGCCGTCGCCCTTGCCGCGCTCCACCACCTTGGTGTCGCCCGACACGATGGCGACCCCGGCCTCGCGCGCCGCGGCGGCCATGCTATCGACCACCCGCTTCAGGTCGGCGAGCGGGAAGCCTTCCTCGATGATGAAGCCGGCGGTCAGGTGCAGCGGCACCGCACCGGCCATCGCGACGTCGTTCACCGTGCCGTGGACGGCCAGCGACCCGATGTCGCCGCCGGGGAAGAACAGCGGCGAGACGACGAAGCCGTCGGTCGTCATCACCATGCGTCCGCCCGGCACGTCGAAAGCGGCCTGATCGTTGCCCTGGTCGAGATACGGGTTGGCGAAGGCGGCGGCGAACAGCTCGCGCACCAGCTGCGCCATCGCCTTGCCGCCCGACCCGTGGGTCATATCCAACGCCCCGCGGGCGATGTCGAGCTTGCGGGTGAAGAGGCGGCGGTCGGTCATGGGCGTGGGGTCCGGGTGGTCGGTTGGAAGACGAGCCCCCGCGGAAGCGGTGCGGGAGCCCTTGTGTTTTGTACGCCGTCATTCCCGCGAAGGCGGGAATCCAGCCGGTTCAACGGCTTATCTGCGGAGCTTCCTGGATCCCCGCCTTCGCGGGGATGACGTGCTTGTTTGCGGGTGCGGATTTCTGTCGGAGCACGGGAGACCAGCGTCAGGCAGCGGCGTCCGCGACTTCGGCCAGCAGAGCGAGCGTTCGCTCGGCCTCCTCGGCATCCAGGCGGGACAGGGCGTAGCCGACATGGACGATCACGTAGTCGCCGACGGCAACGTCCTCCACCAGCTCCAGCGAGCAGGTGGAGGTGACACCGCCCAGGCTGACGGTGGCGCGGTCGTCGGGCAGCAGGGCGGTGACCAATGCAGGGACGGCAAGGCACATGGCGGTGGTCCTCCGGTCAGACGGCTGCGGTGGCGTTGACGGCGGTGGCGGCGTGGGAGGCGCGGGCCTCCGCCAGACCGTCGGCGATCCAGTCGTACCACTCCTCCAGCCCCTGGCCGGTGGTGGCCGACAGTTGGATCACCGCCAGCGACGGGTTCAGGCGCTGGGCGTAGCCGATCATGCGCTCCACGTCGAAGCTCAGGTGCGGCAGCAGGTCGATCTTGTTGACCACCAGCAGGTCGGCGCGGACGAACATGTCCGGGTATTTCAAGGGCTTGTCCTCTCCCTCCGTCACCGACAGGACGACGACGCGGTGGGTCTCGCCCAGGTCGAAGCCGGCGGGACAGACCAGATTGCCGACATTCTCGACGAACAGAACGCCGTCCCCGGCGAACTGGCCCTCGGCCGCCAGCCTGTCGGCGGCCTGCGCCACCATGGAGGCGTCGAGGTGGCAGCCCTTGCCGGTGTTGACCTGTACCGCCGGGGTGCCGGTGGCGCGGATGCGGTCGGCGTCGAAGCTGGTCTGCTGGTCGCCCTCGATCACCGCGACGGGGAAACGGCCCTTCAGGTCGGTCAGGCTGCGGGTCAGCAGGGTGGTCTTGCCCGATCCGGGGCTGGACATCAGGTTCAGCACGAACACCCCGCGCTCGGCGAAGCGGCGGCGGTTGACCGCGGCCAGACCGTCGTTCTTCGCCAGGATGTCGCGTTCGATGGTGACCAGCCGCGGCTGGTTCAGCGCGGCGCCGCCGTCGATGGCGTCGGCACGGTCGGGGAGGTGGTGATCGTGATGATGGTGCCCATGCTCGTCATGGCTGTGGCGGAACACCGTGCCGTCGGGGGCGACATGCTCGTGGGTGTCGTCATGGTGGTGATGGGCATGGTGGTGCGCCTCGCCATGATGGTGGCGATAGACCTTGCCGTCGGGGCCGATATGCTCATGCCCGGCATCGGCGGCCTTGCCGTCTATCCGGGTCTCGCCCTCGCCGCATCCGCAAACCGTGCACATCACGCGCTCTCCCGCTCATCGATCCGCAATCCGTCCGCCCTGCCCATCATCGGCCTGCCCGCAGGCTTGGGCAAGCGCTCGTCATTCGTGTACTTCTATGCCGCAGGCGACGCAGGGGTCCAGCATCGCGACCAGCAGCCGCACCCGCTCCACCGCGTCGTCGCGGTCGCGCACCGCGGCCCCCGCCAGCCCGCGCGCCAGCGGGCCGCCGGCGGCGAAGTTCCAGTCGGTCGGCGCCACCATGCGGGCGTCGGCCAGCCGTCCGTCGCCGTCCAGCCGCAGCCAGTGGGCCAGCCGTCCGCGCGCCGTCTCCGCCACGCCGCAGCCTTCGCCGGGAGCCGACGATCCGGCAACGGCGGGCTCGGCAGGGCGAAGCTCCGCGATTGCCGCCTCCATTCGCCGCGGCAACTCCACCAGATCGGCGAGACGCGCCGCGAACAGCCGGGCGAGCCCGTCGCCGAACCGCTCCGTCACCGAGACGACCAGCGGGTGGTCGGCCTGCCGCTCCAGCGGGCCGGTCAGGGCAGGGCTATCCATGTACCGGGGGGTGGCGGCGAAGGACCGGTCGCCGCTCAGCGCCGTCGCGTACCAGCCGGGCGACCGCTCAGCCAGCAGCGGCGTTCCGCAGGCACCCCAGCCGGCCAGATCGGGCGACAGCAGCCGGGCGGCAAGCCGCGCCGCGTCGCTGCCGCCGCGTGCCGCCCAGCGGGCGAGGTCGACGGCATCCTGCGGCGGCGGGCCGGCGAAGACGGTCGTCTCCAGCCAGCCGGCCATGCGTGCCAGCGCCTCGCGCAGGGCCGCCGTGTCCGGCCGCAGCACGCCGCCGCCGGGCCGCAGCCCGTCCTTGGCTGGGTAGAGCGCCGGCATGACCGCGGACACCGCCGCCCGCAGATCGCGCAGGGCCGCCGCCGGCCGGGGTGGGGCGCCGAGGCGCGCCGGCCATTCGACCACAGCCTGCCAGCCATGGCTGTCCAGCGCCTCCGCATCGGTCAGCAGGGTGCGGGCGGTTTCATGGGCGCTCGCGTCGATCCCCAAGGCCGCCTCGCAGGCGCGGGCGACCGCCAGCCCCTGGGCGCTGCCGCACAGGCTGAACAGAAGGGGTGCCAGCCGCACAGCCTCCTCCGCCTTGCGGCCGACCAATGCTGCGACGGCGCGCGGACGGCGGGTGGCGACCTCGGCCCGGCGGATGGTCATTCCGTCTTTTCCGCCCCCATCCCCACCTCCGCCGAGCCACAGCCGGACGGATACCGAACCCTCTCCGGGAAGCGTGGCTGCGGACATCGAGGATTCCTGTGGCGACGGGGGAGCGCATCGTGACGGATCGGGGGTGCAACACATTGACCTGCGTCAAACGACGTAGGTCCGGCGGGGTGGAACCGCTGTCCCGGCCATGGCCGGGCTGACGCTTTCTGCTACACTTCGCCGCGACAGCGCGACACGACATCAGAGGATACCGGTCCATGAAACGTTTCCCCCTCGCCTCGGCCGTGCTGCTGGCCGGGCTGGTGCTGCCCGCGGTCGCCGACGCCCACACCTTCGGTGCCCATGACGCCGGCTTCGCCCATGGCTTCCTGCATCCGGTCGGCGGCTGGGACCATCTGCTGGCGATGGTCGCGGTCGGGCTGTGGGCGGCGCAGCGCGGCGGTGCCGCCCTGTGGGCGCTGCCGGCCGCCTTCGTCACCGCCATGATCGGCGGTGGCCTGCTGGGCATGACGGGCATCGCCCTGCCGGCGGTGGAACTGGGGATCGCCGGGTCGGTGATCGCGCTGGGCGCCCTGGTCGCCGCGCAGTCGCGCCTGTCGCTGCCGCTGTCGATGGCGGTGGTCGCGGCGTTCGCCCTGTTCCACGGCCATGCCCATGGCGCCGAGATGCCGGAGGCGGCGCAGCCGCTGCTCTATGGTCTTGGCTTCGCGCTGGCGACCGCGCTGCTGCATGGCGCCGGCGTCGCTGCGGCCCTGTCGCTGCGCGGGATCGCCCGCGGGACCGGGGCGGCCCTCGCCCTGCGCGGCCTGGGTGCGGCCATCGGCCTGGCTGGTGTCGGATTGGGCGGCGTGGCGCTGGCCGCGCTGGTCTGATCCGGGGCCTTGCGACCCCAAGTTCATGAGGAAGGCCGGGCGGGAGACCGTCCGGCCTTTTTGCTGTGCATTTGCCGCGCATTCAGCGGCCGACCCATGCGGCACCGCGACATTTTTCCACCTGCGCCGGGAGACAATGTTGCGCCGCCGCGTGTTCACGCGCTATAGGGCAGGCCTTCCCCGCCCGCATCTCCTCAACTGAAAATCGACGGACAGACCGTGGACTCGCTGATTCCGGAATTGATCGCGCTTGCCCAGGTGGTGTTCATCGACCTGGTGCTGGCCGGTGACAACGCCATCGTCGTCGGCATGGCCGCCGCCGGGGTGGCGCGGGAGAATCGCGCCCGCGTGATCTTCTGGGGCATCGCCGCCGCGGTGGTCCTGCGCATCGGCTTCGCGCTGGCGGCGACCCGGCTGATGGACATCATCGGGCTGACGCTGGCCGGCGGATTGCTGCTGCTGTGGGTGTGCTGGAAGCTGTTCCGCGAGCTGCGCAGCCAGCGCGAGGAGGCGGAGGCCGCCGCCCTGATGGGCGAGGACGGCGACGATGCCGCCGCACCCGCCGGGGGCGGCAAGGCGGTGAGCACCGCCATCTGGGAGGTGATCGTCGCCGACGTGTCGATGTCGCTCGACAATGTGCTGGCGGTGGCGGGTGCGGCGCGCGAGCATCTGTGGGTGCTGGCCATCGGCCTTCTGCTGTCGGTGGCGCTGATGGGCGCCGCGGCGACGGTGATCGCGCGGCTGCTGAACCGCTTCCACTGGATCGCCTATCTGGGGCTGGCGGTCATCGTCTATGTTGCCATCCGCATGATCTGGCAGGGCAGCACCGAGGTCATGGCCTTCGCCCAGCATGTGACCTGATCGGGTGGGCCGACCGGGCGGGTTCCGGGCCGGCGCGGCCGGAACAATCGGCGTCTCCTGGTGTTGCAAGCCGGCAGCCCCCACAGGAGACGCCCGGCATGACCCATCACAACGACGCCATTCCGTCCGCCGCTCCGTCCCATGCGGCCGGCGGCGATCCCGCCGCCGGGGTTCCGCCCGCCACAGCCACCTCCCCCCAAGGCCGCCGGCCGGAAGAGATCGAGCACGAGATCCAGTCGATCCGCGCCCGCATGGACTCGGTGATCGACGAGATCGAGTTCCGCCTGTCGCCCGGCCAGATGTCCGGCGGCGTGGTGCAGGTGGTGCGCGACGTGATCCAGGGTGGCGGCGACGGCCTGTCCGGCCGCATCGCCCGCGCGGTGCGCGCCAACCCGATCCCGGTGGCGCTGATGGGCGTCGGCGCCCTCTGGCTTGCCGTGGCGGTCGCCCGCACGCCGGAATCGACCACTGGGTTCGACGATTACGATCCCCATGGCCGCCACCTCGACCCGCGCAGCCGGCATCTGCTGACCGACCTGATCGCCGCCTGCCGCGACGGCGCCGAAGCCTTCCGCCGCGCCGACATGACCATCGCCGATACGGCCCTGTCCGCCCGTCTGGAGGATCTGGCCGACCAGCTCGACCGCAGCGCCATGGCGCTGGACGCCGAACTGCGCACCGGCGGCGGCCGGATCGAAACCGCCGGGGATGGGGGGCGCGTCTGGTCGCCCATGCATGGACTGGCCGAGGCCAGCGCGCGCAGCGTGATGGCCGGGGCCGGCGGGCCGGGGGCGCGCGGCGACCTGCTGGCCCGGCTGGAAGGCGGGCTGGACGGCACGCTTTCGCTGTTCCGCGACGCCCTGCGCGATGCGCCGGACGACCATCTGCAAGTCGTCATCGGTGCCCAATTCCACGCCATCGAAACGGCGCGCCATCGCGTCGGCGCGTTGCGCGAAGCCGTGGTCTGAGGAGGGCGGGGGCATGCTGGGGCTGAGCCGACGCCATTACTACGAGCACCGGAACCGTGCGGGCGGACAAGCCGCGAATGACGGCGGCGGCGGGGGGGCCGGGGACGGCCGTGGCCGGTCGGCGGACAGCCCGTCGGACATCCCCAAGCGTGGCTGGAAGGACATCCTGCTGCGGGTGTGGGACGAGCAGAGCAAGGACAACGTGTCGATGCTGGCGGCCGGCGTCGCCTATTACGCCCTGCTCGCCATCTTCCCCGCCGTCGCGGCGCTGGTGTCGATCTACGGCCTCGTCGCCGATCCGTCGATGATCGAGAACCAGCTGAACCAGCTGGGCAGCCTGCTGCCGCCGGAGGCGCTGTCCATCGTCAGCGACCAGGCGCGCAAGGTGGCGACCACCCCGTCGCAGGGGCTGGGCTTCGGCCTGATCTTCGGCCTGCTGCTGACGTTGTGGAGCGCCTCGCGCGGGACCAATTCGATGGTGTCCGCACTCAACATCGCCTATGGCGAGAAGGAAACGCGCGGCTTCATCAAGCTGGCGATGCTGTCGATGGGGCTGACGGTGGCGGGCCTGCTGTTCGTCATTCTCGCCATGACGATGATCGTCGCCGTTCCGGCCGCCATCAACATCATCGGGCTGAAGGACACGCCGATCGGCTGGATCGCCAGCCTCGCCCGCTGGCCGATCCTGGCGGTGACGATCATGCTGGCACTTGCCGTCTTCTACCGCTACGCCCCCGACCGCCGCGAGCCGCAATGGCGCTGGGTCAGCTGGGGATCGGCGGTGGCGACCGCGGTCTGGCTGCTGGGGTCGCTGGGTTTCTCGATCTATGTGTCGAATTTCGGCAGCTACAACGAGACCTACGGCTCGGTCGGCGCCGTCGTGATCCTGCTGCTGTGGTTCAACCTGACCTCCTACGTCGTGCTGATGGGGGCGGAGCTGAACGCGGAGATCGAGCACCAGACCGCCCGCGACACCACCGCCCGCGACGGCCGCTCCGCCCGTCCGATGGGCCGGCGCGACGCCTATGTCGCCGACACGGTGGGCGAGCGGAAGGCGGGCTGACCGGCAAAATATCCCTTGGCGGGGCGGCAGCCGCGCGTTATGGTCGCCCCCATGCAACAGACGCTTTCCATCACGTCCATTGGACGTTCCCGATATTTTGGCCGCTGGTTTCGTTCGGCGGCCTAGGAACGCGCATCTGTCGCTCACTCCCGAAGCCGCCCGGACCGACCCGCGGCGGCTTTCGTGTTTGTGACCCCGGCCCTTGATGGGCCTCACATCCTGAAAATCCGAACACGGGCGACCCGGGCGGCCTCACCATCCGCAAGAGAGGTTGTCATGTTCGATTTCGATGTCGTCACCGGCCCCACCCAGCCGCCCCACTGCCCGATCGCCGATCTGATCGCAGAAGACTCTGCCGTATCGGGGGCCGCCGAGTCGTCCCCGCGGCCGGCCGCCGTGGCTGCCACGGCCGGAAGCACCCGGTCGGAGTCGCTGCCGGACAAGGGGGAAAAACCGCGGTCCTGAGCCGGATGGGGCCGCCGACCGTGGCGTGCAGGCCTCGCATCCGGACTTTCGACCAAAAAATCACGAATCCTGCCTATGTTCCGCCGGCTGTTGTCGTATACTCCCTTAGGGCAGATGTGTCCGGGTTACGGCTCAGCCGGCCGTACCTCTTGTTTGGTGCTCCTCGAACGGCGTTCGGATCGGTTTTTCGGGCGTGGGGATCGGATCGGAAGAAGGATGACTGATCATGGCGGATGATGCTCTCTCAAGCGTCAACTCCCTGGTGTCCAGCCTCAACGCCTCGATCAACAATGCGGTCGAGGCGATCAAGAAGTCGCAGAGCAATCAGGCGGTCGGCGACGTCAAGGAATACTCCAAGACGGTGAAGAAGTCGGCGCTGAACACCAATGCCGGCGCGACCGACATCGGTGTGATTTCCAAGAACACCACCCGCCTGAACGTCGCCAGCACGCTGGCCGCGAACGACAAGGTCGATTTCTACAAGTTCAAGGTGGTCAGCAAGGGCGAACTGACCATGGGGCAGGTCGGCGACGACGGCGTGCATGTCCAGCTGATGAACCGGCTTGGCCGGGTGATGGCCGACAGCGACCCGAAGGCCGGCGACAATTATACCGCCTTCAAGAAGCTGCAGGCCGGCAATCTGTCGGTCGACAAGGGCGACTACACCCTGCGCGTCACCCGCGACAAGGGGCAGTCCGACAAGGACCCCAAGAACTACGCCATGCAGCTGGTCATGGGCAATTACAGCCAGGACTACGACACCGTTGCCAAGCAGCCGGCCAAGGGCGACACCGGCCTGACGCTCACCACCGGCCAGCAGGCCACGCTCGACGGGCTGAATCAGGCCATCGGCAGCATGAACTCCATCCCCACCGGCCAGACCGGCACGCAGAAACTGATGGGCAGCTTCAGCCTGTTCGTGTGAAGCCGGGCTGTCGGCTGTGTTATGACCGGGCGGAGCCGATCCGTTCCGGAGCAGACCCTTGCAGTCCAAAAACCCGTCCATCACGCGCCTGACCCCGGCCGACCATCGCCGCGTTCCCTGGAAGAATGGCGGCGGCGTCACCACCGAACTGGCGGTGGAACCGGCCGCCGACGGGCGATTCGTCTGGCGCGTCAGCATCGCCGACGTGGTCGAACCCGGCCCCTTCTCCGCCTTTCCCGGCTATGACCGGCTGATCGCGGTGGTGGAGGGCGACGGCATGCGCCTGTCGGTCGATGGCGCCCCGCCGGTCGAACGCCGCCGCCTGGATCCCGCCTTCGCCTTTCCCGGCGATGCATCGGTCTGGTGCGAACCGACCGCCGGCCCGATCCGCGACGTGAACCTGATGCTCGACCGCGCGTCGGCCACCGGCGCCCTGACGCTGCTGGCGGGACAGGCCGGCCACCGGGCCGCCGGCGACGTGCTGCTGGTCCATGCGCTGGCCGGAACGCTGACCGTCATCCCGGACGGTGGCGAGGCGCTGACGGTTCCCGCCGGCCACAGCCTGCTTCTGCGCGACGCGGCGGCGCTTGTGGAGGCACCGGACGGGGCGGAGGGCGTCTGCGCGGAAGTGCGGCGGCGCTAAGCCTTCGCCGCCCGGATCAGTTCCGCATACCAGCGCGCAGAGGCCTTCGGCGTGCGGACCAGGGTCTGGAAATCGACGTGGACGATGCCGAAGCGTTGGCCATAGCCGCTGCCCCATTCGAAATTGTCCAGCAGCGACCAGACGAAATAGCCGCGCACGTCGGCACCCTGGGCCATCGCGTCGCGCATCGCGGCGTTGTAGATGGTCAGGTAGTTGATGCGGTGCGGGTCGTGGACCCTGCCGTCCGGACTGACGGTGTCGCTGCCGCCGCAGCCGTTCTCCGTCACCACGATGGGCAGGCGGTAGCGGCGCTGGATGGTCAGCAGCTCGTCGCGGAAGGCGTCGGGGAAGATCGCCCAGCCGACGCCGTGGGTCGGCGAATCGGGCGGCGCGTCGCCCCAGCCATAGCCCCAGGTCCGGGCCGGGTCGGCCTTGGCGAAGATCGGGCCGTAATGGTTCAGCCCGAACCAGTCCACCGGCCGGGCGATGCGCGCCATGTCGCCGGGCTGGACATAGGGTTCGATGGCGGCGGCGGTCTGCGGCGGGTAGTGGCCCAGGATCTGCGGATCGCAGAAGACCAGATTCCAATGCTCGTCCAGCAACGCCGCGGCGGCGCGGTTCTCCGGCGTGTCGGTCTCGGGGATCACGACCTGACGGTTGTGGATGGCGCCGATGGAGGCGCCCGGCACCATGTCGCGCAGCACGTCCACCCCGGCGCCATGGGCGAGGTTGACGTGGTGGATGGCGCGCAGATGCTGCGCCCGGTCGACGATTCCCGGCGCCGCCCAGGGGATGGCGTAGCCGAACAGGGTGAAGACCGAGAATTCGTTGAAGGTGATCCAGCGCTTCACCCGGTCGCCGTAGCGCCGGGCGCAGAGCGCGGCATAGTCGGCGTACCAGCCGGCGCAGTCGCGGGCCGCCCAGCCGCCCAGATCCTGCAGTGCCTGCGGCAGATCCCAATGGTAGAGGCACAGCCAGGGCTCGATCCCGGACTCCAGCAGCCGGTCGATCAGCCGGTCGTAGAAGTCCAGCCCGGCGTCGTTCACCGCGCCCTTGCCGCGCGGCATCACCCTGGGCCAGGAGACCGAGAAGCGGTAGGCGTCGACGCCCAGCCCCTTCATCAGCGCCACATCCTCCGGCATGCGGTGGTAGTGGTCGCAGGCGATGTCGCCGGTGTCGCCGTTCACCACCCCGCCCTGGGTGCGGCAGCGGACGTCCCAGATGCTGGCGCCGCGCCCATCCTCGGCCGCCGCGCCCTCGATCTGGTAGGCGGAGGTGGAAACGCCCCACGTAAAGCCGGGTGGATAAGTGGAAGTCCGGTCGGTCATGGTCAGGCTGCGATCTGGTTGATGCTGCGGCAGCGGGCCTCGAACGCGTCGGAGATGAATTCGGGGCGCTTGTAATAGCCCTTGATCCAGCTCGCCAGCAGGCAAAGTTCCTCCAGCTTCACCAGCTCGTCCAGCGTCCCTTCGGGAAAGCGGATGGCGAAGCTCTCGGAGATGTATTCCAGGACCTGCTCGACCTGATCGATCGACAGCTGGATATCGGTCTCCAGGGTCGCATTGCGGGTCAGCAGAGCCTCGTCGACCCCATATTCGTCGCGGATCAGCTTCACGATCCAGCGGAACATGTGCATCCAGTTGGATACACCCTCGATCGACTTGCTCATCGCGACGCTCGGCTTCGGGTTGCGCGAAAGGGGTAGGCAACAGCGACTGTACGCACCGATCGTTAAAGAATAAAGCAGTCAGCATCGGGGTTTCCCGCCGGGCGCGGCAAAAAACCGCGCGGGATTTGCCACCTCCGCGGGCAGGGATCGCCGGAGTGTGCCCAGACATTGTGCAGGATCGGACGGAGCCGCGGCCGGAGCCTGGGCTCGATCCGGGGCGGACCGGAACGGCACGCCCCATGCAGAACGAAGCCGATCCACCGGACAGCAAGGCTTCCGCCATGAAAAGCGCCGCCATCACTCCTGACGTCCATCCCGTCGACGAGGTCCTGCCGCCCTGGCGGCTGCTGGCGCTGGGGCTGCAGCATGTGCTGGTGATGTATGCCGGGGCCATCGCGGTCCCGCTGATCGTCGGCGGGGCGCTGAAGCTGCCGAAGGACCAGATCGCCATGCTGATCAATGCCGACCTGTTCGCCTGCGGCGTGGTCACGCTGATCCAGGCGGTGGGGGTCTGGCGCTTCGGCATCCGCCTGCCGGTGATGATGGGCGTCACCTTCGCCGCGGTCGGGCCGATGGTGGCGATGGCGACCAACCCGTCGCTGGGTCTGCTGGGGATCTATGGCGCGGTGATCGGGTCGGGCATCTTCGCCATCCTGGCGGCGCCGCTGGTCGGCCGGTTGCTGCCGCTGTTCCCGCCGGTGGTGACCGGCAGCGTCATCGCCATCATCGGCATTTCGCTGATGCGGGTGGGGGTGGGCTGGGCCGGCGGCGGGGTCGGCAACCCGCGCTTCGGCGATCCGGCCTTTTTGGGCGTGGCTGCCTTCGTGCTGCTGACGATCCTGGCGCTGATGAAGCATGGCCGCGGGTTCGTGCGGAACGTCGCGGTGCTGCTGGGGCTGGTGGCCGGCATGGCGCTGGCGATGGCGCTGGGCATGGTCGACTTCAAAGGGCTGGCGGAGGCGCCCTGGGTGGCGGCGGTGCAGCCCTTCCAGTTCGGGATGCCGGTGTTCGATCCGGTCGCCATCCTGACCATGTCGCTGGTGATGATCGTGGTGATGATCGAGTCGACCGGCATGTTCCTGGCCGTCGGCGATATGGTCGGCCGCCCGGTGAGCCGGGAGGATCTGGTCCGCGGCCTGCGCACCGACGGGCTGGGCACGCTGATCGGCGGCGTCTTCAACACCTTTCCCTACACCTCCTTCTCGCAGAATGTCGGGCTGGTCGGGGTGACGGGCGTGCGCAGCCGCTGGGTCTGCGCGACGGGCGGGCTGATCCTGCTTCTGCTGGGGCTGCTGCCGAAGCTGGCCCATATCGTGGCGTCGGTGCCGGCCTTCGTGCTGGGCGGGGCCGGACTGGTGATGTTCGGCATGGTGGCGGCGACCGGGGTGAGGATCCTGGCCCAGGTCGATTTCGCCGGCCGGCGCGAGAACCTGATCGTCGTGGCGGTCAGCGTCGGCGTCGGGCTGATCCCGCTGGTATCGGACAAGTTCTTCTCGCAGATGCCGGCCTTCCTGTCGCCGCTGCTGCACAGCGGCATCCTGCTCGGTACCCTGACCGCCGTGGCGCTGAACTGGTACTTCAATGGCCTGGCGAGTGCCGACCGCGCCCGTCATGAAGTGGCTGCAGCGGCGCAGGGGGTTGAGGCCTAGGTCCTCCGCCGCAGCAAGTCCTTGCTGGCGAGCAGCGAGCCGCCGGCGATCAGGGCGCAGGACACCCAGATGATGCCGGAGTTGGGGGCTAGGCCGAACAGGACCAGCAGCAGGGTCGACAACAAGGGCGCCAGATAGGACAGCGCCCCCAGCGCCCGGATGTCGCCGTGGCGCACGCCGTAATCCCAGACGAAGAAGGCCGCCCCCACCGGTCCCAGCCCCAGCAGCAGCATCGCTCCCCAGCCGGCGGCGGTCTCCGGCCACACCGTGCGCTCCAGCGCCAGATGGCAGAGCAGCGACAGGATCGCGGTGACGAGGCAGAAGGCGCTGACCGCGTCGGTCGGCGCCTCGCCGATCTGGCCCAGCCGGCGGCGCAGCACCGAATAGCCGGCCCAGGTGACGGCGCTGCCCAGGGCGGCGGCATAGCCCGGCAGATGCGCCGGGTCGATGGAGAAGCCGCCCATGGAGTTGCCGGTCCCGCCGCGCGCGATCAGCAGCACCGTGCCCGCCAGCCCGGCCAGCGCGCCGCCGACATGCCAGGACCGCAGCCGCTCCCCCGGCAGCAGGGCGGAGAACAGCACGATCAGCAGCGGCCACAGGTAGTTGATCAGGTTGGCCTCCACCGGCGGCGCCGCCTGCAGGGCCATGAAATAGAGGAAGTGGAAGCCGAACAGCCCGCCCACCCCCAGCGCCCAGGCCGCAACCGGCTGGCGGAAATAGCGCAAGGGATTGTCGCCGCGCGAGGCGGTCCAGCCGCTGCCGACCAGGAAGGCCAGGAAAAAGGAGGTCGCGACCAGCTGGAACGGCGGCACAATGGCGGCCAGCGTCGCCAGCGGTGCCAGCGTCGCCCACAGCAGGATGGCGGTGAATCCGACCAGCGTGGCGCGGTTGGATGAGTGGCGGTCGGGTAGGGCGGATGAGACGGTCATGGTGCGTGTCGGTCGGTTGCGCGGGGGAGGCGACCATAACCGGCCGGCAGAGTGCTGTCTTGACCGGACCTCCGCCACGCATTGACCGAAACTCCGGCCTCACGCCGTCATGGGCAGCGCCTCGTCGCGGGCGAAGGCGGTCATCACCATCGCTTCCGCCGCCTCGGCCGCCAGCGGACGCGAGATCAGAAATCCTTGCAGGCAGTCGCAACCGGCCTCCGCCAGCCAATGCCGCTGCTCGGCGGTCTCCACCCCCTCCGCCACGGTGGACAGCAGCAGCCGCTGCGCCAGCGCGATGACGGTGGAGGCGATGTCGGGGGCGTGCGGCAGGTCGTTGACGAAGCTGCGGTCGATCTTCAGCACATCGACCGGCAGCTGGCGCAGATAGGCCAGCGAGGAATAGCCGGTGCCGAAATCGTCGATGGCGATGCGCACCCCCAACGCCCGCAGTCGGTTCAGCGTCGGCAGATGGTGGCGCACGTCCTTCATGATGACGGTTTCGGTGATCTCCAGTTCCAGCAGGTGGGGCGGGGTGCCGTGGCGCTGCAGCACCTGTTCGACCAGCCGGGCGAAGCCGGGGTCGGCGAGCTGGCGGGCGGAGACGTTGACCGCCACCGGCACCGGGCCATGGTCCAGCGCCCAGCGGGTCGCGGTGCGGCAGGCCTCCTCCAGCACCCAGCGGCCGATCTCGATGATGAGGCCGGTGTCCTCGGCCACCGGGATGAAGTCGGCGGGGGAGATCGCCGCCCCCTCGTGCCGCCAGCGGATCAGCGCCTCGAAGCCGGTCAGCCGGCCGCTCGCCGCCTCGATCTTCGGCTGATAGACCAGCTCGAAGGCCCGCGCCGCGACCGCCTCGCGCAGGCCGGATTCCAGCCGCAGCCGGGTCTCGGCGCGGTCGGTCATGTCGCGGGTGTAGAAGACGAAACGGTCGCCGCCCGCCGTCTTGGCCGCCTGCATCGCCGAATCGGCCATCCGCATCAGGCCGGTGCTGTCGGGCGACTCGCCGTTGCCCTGCAGGGGATGGACGGCGATGCCGATGCTGGCGGTGAGATGGACGCGATGCTCCCCCACCTCGCGCAGGGAGGACAGGCCGTCGAGCAGCCGTTGCGCCACCATCGCCGCCTCGTCGCGGTCGGCGACGCGCTCCAGCACCACCAGGAACTCGTCGCCGCCCAGCCGGCCGACGGTGTCGCAGCGGCGCACGCTGGCGCCCAGCCGCTCCGCCACCCGGCAGAGCAGCAGGTCGCCGACGCCGTGCCCAAGGCTGTCGTTGACCCGCTTGAAGCGGTCGAGGTCGACATACAGCACCGCCAGCCGGCCGGCGTCCGGTTCGCGGGCGCGGGTCGCCAGTTCGATGGCGTGGTCCAGCCGGTCGAGCAGCAGCGCCCGGTTGGCCAGCCCGGTCAGCGGGCAGCGCGTCGCCAGCCGCCGCAGTTCGTCATGCTCGCGTTCCAGCAGGGTCAGGGTGTGGTTGAAGCGGGCGATGACGAAGCCCAACTCGTCGTCGGCATGGCCGCGCGGCACGGCCAGCGGCTGGCCATAGGGCTTTTCCGGGTCGATCCGCGCCACCGCCCGGCCGATCTGCAGCAGCGGCCGGGTCAGCAGCCGGTGGAACACCGCCGCCATCGCCAGCCCGATCAGCAGGTTGCGCAGGGTCCCCGCCACCAGCGCCGCCGAGACATAGGCGAGAAAGCCGGACGCCGCCCGCCCGGTGTCGATGCCGACGATCAGCGTGCCGATGCGGGGACTGTCCGCGACCTTCGGCGCGCTCGCCGGAGTCGTCAGGTCATGGGTCACCACCGGCCGGTCGATGAACAGCAGCGCCGTCGCCGCGCGCTCCAGCAGGCTCGCCGGTCCGGCCGGGCGTTCGCGGCGGGCGAGCAGGGTGCCGTCGCCCAGCCGGATCTCCGCCCAGGCGGCGTTGGCGCGGACCATGCCCTGCAGCACCTGCCCGGCCAGCTCCGCGTCGATCAGCCAGGCGGCACTGGCGGCCGGCCCATCGACCAGGGCGACGGCGTCCGCCACCTGGGCCAGGGCCACGGTCCGCTCACGGGTGGCGGTCCAGGCGAATTCGGCCGCGGTGATGGTCAGGCCGATGACGAAGGCGGCGAGAACCGCGTGAATCGCCTGCTTCAGCGTCAGGCTGCGCAGGACTGGGATCGCCATCGCACCGTTCCTCGGCCGCATGTTTCGCACCGCCGCCCACGTCGGGGGTAAGCCTTTCGGCAGAGGCGGCGAACCGAAGCATTAGTGGGATGGGCGATGACCGCGGCGCGGCGGTTCCGTGAAATTTTTGTAACCGGGGACGCACTCTATTGCTGAGAATGCATATTGCTGCATGGGCCCATTCCTGCGGCGCATGGCTACCATTCAGCATTGGTAATACCAGTTCGTGTGCGCCGCAGCATATCTTGGCCTTGCCCATTCTCGGGGCGTTTCCTCCCTAAACTATAGGGCCGCGCGATTGCGCGGCCCTTTTTCTTTGAGCGGGAGGAAAGGGGTGAATCAGAGTCCGTAGACTTTGGGCCCCATCATAGACCATTCTCAGCCCTCATTCCCGCGAAGGCGGGAATCCAGCTTTTCCAGTGGCTTAGGTGCAGAGCTTCCTGGTTCCCCGCCTTCGCGGGGATGAAGACCGATAATCGCACGAAGAATCTTGCAGACTCTCAGACCCGGCGGGCAAGCGCCAGCAGGCCGCCGGCGCCGATCATCAGGCCGCCGGTCAGACGGTTCAGCGACTTGGCCGCCGACACGGTGGTCAGCTTCGCCGCCAGCCGGTCGCCGCCGGTGGCATAGGCCATGATCCAGCCGAACTCGATCACCACCATGGTGGCGACCAGCGCCATCAGCTGCGGCGCCAGCGGGGCGGCGGCGTCGATGAACTGCGGGAACAGGGCGCCCATGAACACCAGCGCCTTCGGATTGCTGAAGGCGACCAGCGCACCGCGCAGGAACAGGCGGACGGGCGTGCCCTCTCCCGATGCGGCGGCCGCGGCGTCACGCTCGCCGGGTTGCTCGACCGGCGCCAGCCATGCGGCGATGCCGAGCCAGGTGAGGTAGGCGACGCCGGCCCAGCGCACGATCTCGAAGGCCAGGACGGAGGTGGAGAGCAGGGCGCCCAGCCCGAAGGCCGACAGCGCCGCCATCACCGCCAGCGCCGCGCACATCCCGGCGCCGCCCCAGGCGGCACGCTTCGCGCCGAAGCGCAGGCCGAGGCTCATCGCCAGCAGCATGTTCGGCCCCGGCGTCGCCGAGATCACGAAGGCGGTGGCGAAGAAGAAGGCGAGCGTCTGCCACATCATGATTGGGAAGCCTCAAGAGCGGGGATGCCGGGGGCGTGCAGCAATCTGCCGCACCACAGCAGCATGTGCCCGGCTCCGCCGCAAGCGGCTCCGGCGAAACACAGCCATGCTCGGCGGCGAGGACGGCCGGCCCGGGCGTTCCCGCTCAGGGCGCCGCCGCCCGCACCTGCCAGGCACGGAAGGCGAGGTTCGCCGAATCCTGGTCCGGCCGCTTGTAGGAGGCGAAGCGGCGGTCGCGAATGCGGCCCTGCGCCTCGCGCCATACCCCGTTCCAGTCGATGGCGCCGTCCGCCAGCAGCCGGTTTTCGATGATGCCCAGCAGGGCTTCGTTGACGGTCGACACGCCGATGTTCTGCGTCGCCAGCACCAGCGCGTCGGGCGCGCGTTCCAGCGTGGCGCGCAACCGCGTGTGCCCGCCGCAGGACCCCCAGAAGACCAGCGCCGTGGCCGGTGCGATCTCCGTCATGGTGGAGTCCTCGTGATAGCTGTGGCCGCGATGGATGACGATGGACGGGGTCAGCCCTTCGCGCGCCATCCAGTCCCAGGCGGCGGCACGGCCGGCATCGTGGGCGCCGGGCTCGTCGGCGACGATGACGATCCGGCGCCCGTGGCGGTCCGGGCTGACGGCGACGGTGAAGCCGGACTGGCTGTGGAGCGCCCAGCCCTGGGCACGGTGCTGCCGCAGGAAGCCGCGGAAGGAGGCCCGCCCGTCAGGGTCGTCGTAGAAGGTCATCCGCTGGACGTTGATGCCGTTGCGGAACAGGCGCTGCCCGGTCAGGACGGGCAGGGCGGCCGGCGGATGGCGCTGGAGGAACCGTTCGGCCTCGAAAGCCGGGGTGGCCGGGTGGCCCGACAGGCGCATCGCATGCAGGCTGCCGGCAAGTCCGGCCATGGTCCGGGCCGGCGTCTCGCCGGTTCCGCGGTACCAGGCCGCCAGCTCGTCCTCCAGGGCGGCGCGGACGGCGCGGTTGTCCAGGTCCATGGCGTCGGCCAGCGCGCCGATCACCATGGCGGCGTCGGCTCCGGGCACCGGCGCGTCCTGGGCCGGCAGCAGAGCCCGCAGGCTCTCGCGCATCAGCTCCCGCGCGGTGGCGGGATTGGTGCCGAACAGGCTGGCCGCCCGGCCGCCGCCGACCGTCGCCACGAAGAAGTCGGCCCACAGCGGCCGTGTCCGCTCGCCGCGCGCGAGGTCGAGAAGGCTCCGCCGCTCCTGCTTGAGCTGGATTTGCAGGATGTTGACCAGCCCGTCGAGCGAGGAGGTGTAGAGCTGCGGCCCGATCCGCGCGATCAGCCCGAGCAGATCCTCCGCCGACAGCGCCATGGCGATGCGGAAGCGGTCGGCCGGCGGATCGTCCACCATGTCGTCGAGCAGCGCGCCGATCTTCGGCGCCATCGCGGCCGGATCGCGCGCGAGCGAGGCGGCCAGCGCCTTCGACGCCTGGCTCTCAAGCGCCCGCAGCTCGGGCTTGCCCAGGCGTTTGCGCAGTTCATGCCGCGTTTCGTAGAAGGGCAGCCCGGTGTCGAGCGCCCGCGACAGCGGCCCGAGGTCCAGTGCGAGGGCGACGATCTCCGCGCCGCCGGGACGGCCGATCATCTGGTCCGCGGCTCCGACCGCGTCGAAGGGCGCCAGAGCCGCCGCCCCGCGCAGGGCGGCCAGCGCCGCCTCGCCGGGGAACAGGCTGGAACAGCGGAAGGCGTCCGCCGGCGACCGGCGGGCCAGTTCGGCGAATGCCTCGTCCCCGCCGGACAGGGCATCGAGGACGGCCTGGCCCGCCGGTTCGTGATCCGCGCAGGTGCCGGGAGCGTCGGCGGGGCGCCCGGCCGGAGCCTGTCCAGTTGGAGTCTGTCCGGCCGGAGTTTGGCCAGCCGGAGTTTGCCCAGCCGGAGTTTGCCTGGCCGGGGCTTTCGGCTTCGGCGGAGCGGGTACGGTCAGCCCGGCGGACTGCAGCGGCGGGGGCAGGGTCTGGGCCGTCGCCATGACGGTCCAGCCGGCCGCCAGCGCCGCGCCGGTCAACCATGACAGCCGGCCAGCCCACCGGTGCGGAACCGGTGCGGCGGTATGGCCGGGGAGCAAGCGGGCAGGAGGCACGTCTGTGGCTGCTCGGAACATGGAATGGGAGGGGGACGGACGGCAAGGCGCTGCCTTACGGGCTACCCCTTAGGGGGTAAGCTACGCAGGCAATCGGCGTTTTGTCACCTCCCTATCGGTGCGAAGCCCCCGGCCGCTGCGGTTTGCCGCCGGGCCGCAAGTCCGGCGGGCGGCGTGGAGTACCCCGCACTGGCTGTTCACAACCGCCGGAATAGCCCGGCGGGGCATGGACAGAGAAGCTTCGCATACCAATCCTCAATCCTTCGTCCGGCGCGGCCCTTCTTCCGGCGTGGCAGCCAGGACACCGGTGGCGAGAAGGAGGGTGCGTATGCGTGCATACCGTCTCTTGGCCCATAGCCGTGCCTGCTTCCTCGCCTCCCTGCTTTTCGTCGCTCCTTTATGCTTGTGCTTATCCGCGGTTCCGGCAGCGGCGCAGATGCCGGTGGACCTGGAACTGATCCTGGCGGTGGACGTGTCCGGCAGCGTCGACCCGGACGAGGCAAAGCTGCAGCGCAACGGCTATGTCCAGGCCCTGCTGAACCCGAAGGTGCAGGCGGCGATCCGCGGCGGCCCCTTCGGCCGGGTCGCCGCCACCTATGTGGAATGGGCGGGCGAGAGCCATCAGCACATCGTCGTCGCCTGGACCGAACTGAGCGATCCGGTCAGCGTGGAGCGCTTCGCCGCCATGGTGGCGGAGGCGCCGATGATGACGGAGCAATGGACCTCGATCAGCGCCGTCATCGACTATGCCGTCCCGCTGTTCGACAACAACGGGTTCGAGGGCATGCGGCGGGTCATCGACATTTCCGGGGACGGCGAGAACAACCGCGGCCGCCCGGTGGAGGAGGCGCGCGACGCCGCGGTCGCCCGCGGCATCACCATCAACGGGCTGCCGATCCTGAACGACCGGCCCAACCCCTGGGGCGGCGCGGCGCCGAACGACCTGGAGGGCTATTACCGCGACCATGTCATCGGCGGCCCCGGCGCCTTCCTGGTGCCCGCCCGCGACTTCGACGCCTTCGCCGACGCGATTCTCAGCAAACTGCTGCTGGAGGTGTCGGGCGTCCGGCCGATGGAGCGGGGGCGGGACCTCGCCGCCCGCTGAATGGGCCGTCCGGTTTCGATAAGGACCTCAGTTCACCGTCCGGTCGATGGCGCGGCCGGCCTTTTCCGCCGGACCCGGCGGGTCGATGGCGTCCTTCACGCGCTGGCCGGCGTTGTCGATGGACTCGCCGGCCCGCTCGGCCGGACCGTCCTTGTGGCAGGCGGCCACGGCGACCAGCGGCAGGACCAGGACGGCAGTGCGCAACAGCGTCAACATGACGGTCTCCTTCTTGTGGCGCGCGGCGTCCGCTGACGGGCGGCGCGCTGCGGTGCGATAGGGAACGGCATGGCCGGGCCTCGGGTTCGGCCGCCTAGCCGATTGCTCCGCTGACGCTTCCGCTTGGGCTTGGGGCGTGAGCGGAGGAGTTAAGTCTCCCTCTCCGGGGGGCGAGGGGATGCAAACATCTCAGTGTCACGTAAGACGTTGGAATAAAACAATTTTGTCGGCCTTCATTCCCGCGAAGGCGGGAATCTAGCCACATCCGCCGCTGATCTGCGGAGTTTCCTGGATCCCCGCCTTCGCGGGGATGACGAAAAGTTCCTTTTGTTCCAGATGCTTAGCAATACTTGGAATTGTGTGAATGCCCTAGCTCCGGGGGGAGAGGGAACCCGGCGGGGCATCGAAGCCCACCCGCATTTTGTGTTCTACGGTCAACTGCCCTCCGCGTTGCCCGTGCCACTCTCGTCCCAGGATGAGACGGGCGGGAGGCCGGCATGGCTGGGTACCATCGCGATCTGGGGCGGCAGCGCCACCGTTTCGACGATCTGAAGGCGGTGATGGCCTGCGCCTCGCCGCGGCGGTCGGGGGACGAACTGGCGGGCATCGCCGCCGACAGCGACGAACGGCGGGTGGCGGCGCGCATGGTGCTGGCCGACCTGCCGCTGAAGATTTTCCTGACCGAGGCGCTGGTCCCCTACGAAACCGACGAGGTGACGCGCCTGATCATCGACCGCCATGATGCCGAGGCCTTCCGGCCGGTGGCGCACATGACGGTCGGGCAGTTCCGCGACTGGCTGCTGTCCTATGACGCCGACACCGCGGCGCTGACGGCGCTCGCCCCCGGCCTGACGCCGGAGATGGTGGCGGCGGTGTCCAAGCTGATGCGCAACCACGATCTGGTCTGCGTCGCCGCCAAATGCTCGGTCGTCACCCGTTTCCGCACCACGGTCGGGTTGCCGGGGCGGCTGTCGAGCCGGCTGCAGCCCAACCACCCGACCGACGACCCGACCGGCATCGCCGCCTCCACGCTCGACGGGCTGCTGTATGGCATCGGCGACGCGGTGATCGGCATCAACCCGGCGACCGACAATGTGCCGGCCTGCATCGCTCTGTTGGAGATGCTGGACGCCGTGCGCACCCGCTTCGACATCCCGGTGCAGTCCTGCGTGCTGGCCCATGTGACCACGACGATGCAGGCGATGGAGCGGGGCGCGCCGGTCGATCTGGTCTTCCAGTCCATCGCCGGCACCGAAAAGGCCAATACCGGCTTCGGCGTCACCCTGTCGCTGCTGGCCGAGGCGCAGGAGGCCGCGAAATCGCTGAAGCGCGGCACCATCGGTGACAATGTCATGTATTTCGAGACGGGGCAGGGGTCCGCCCTGTCGGCCGACGCCCATTTCGGCGTCGACCAGCAGACGGTGGAAACCCGCGCCTATGCCGTCGCCCGCGCCTTCGACCCGCTGCTGGTCAACACGGTGGTCGGCTTCATCGGCCCCGAATATCTCTATGACGCCAAGCAGATCACCCGCGCCGGGCTGGAAGACCATTTCTGCGCCAAGCTGCTGGGCGTGCCGATGGGTTGCGACGTCTGCTACACCAACCATGCCGAGGCCGACCAGGACGACATGGACGTCCTGATGACGATGCTGGCGACCGCCGGCGTCAATTTCCTGATCGCGGTGCCCGGCGCCGACGACGTCATGCTGAATTACCAGAGCCTGTCCTATCACGACGTGCTCGGCCTGCGGCACCTGCTGAAACGCCCGCCGGCGCCGGAGTTCGAGGCGTGGCTGGACAAGGCCGGCTGGCTCGACGAGCAGCGCCGCCTGCCGCCCTGGCCCGACCAGAGCCTCGTCGTCTCCGCCCTGCTGGGGAGTGCGGCCTGATGAGCGAGACCCCTAAAGATCCGTGGGCGCGCTTCCGCAGCGCCACCCGTGCCCGCATCGCGCTCGGCCGCAGCGGCGACGCCCTGCCGACCAAGGCTCTGCTGGAGTTCCAGCTCGCCCATGCCCGCGCCCGCGATGCGGTGCACAGCGCCGTCGACTTCGACCGGCTGGCCGCCGACCTGTCGCCGCTGGAGAGCATCCGCGTCCACAGCGCCGCGCCCGACCGCCCGACCTATCTGCGCCGTCCCGATCTCGGCCGGCGGCTGGATCCGGCCAGCGCCGCCGGGCTGCCGGCGGGGGAGTGGGACCTGCTGTTCGTGATCGCCGACGGGCTGTCGGCCGCCGCGGTGCAGGTCAATGCCGCGCCGCTGGTCCATGCCTGCGTGGCGCGGCTGGGGCATCTGCGGATCGGGCCGGTGGTGCTGGCCGGACAGGCGCGGGTGGCGCTGGGCGACGAGGTGGCATCGGCCATGGGTGCCCGGCTGGTGGCGCTGCTGGTGGGCGAGCGGCCCGGCCTGTCGGCCGCGGAGTCGCTGGGCGCCTATCTGACCTGGGATCCCAAGCCCGGCCGCGCCGATTCCGAACGCAACTGCATTTCCAACATCCATGCCGGCGGCCTGTCGATCCAGACGGCCGCCGACAAGCTGTGCTGGCTCGCTACCGAGGCGGCGCGGCTGAAGCTGACGGGGGTCGCCCTGAAGGAGGACGCCCCGTCCCTTGCCGGTCCGGACAACGACAAAAAGCAACTGACCGACCGGTCGTGAGAGAGCGCCGCCATCGGCACCAATGCCGTGACTTTCAAAGCCTTTGAACAGGGGCAGGAGGCAACATGTCTGGGAACACGAAGCCTGAATTGAGCAAGAGCCTGAGCGGGCTCCATCTGTGGGGGATCGCCGTGGGGCTGGTCATCTCCGGCGAATATTTCGGCTGGAGCTACGGCTGGGCGGCGGCGGGGACGCTGGGCTTCCTCGTCACCACGATCCTGATCGCGGCGATGTACACCACCTTCATCTTCAGCTTCACCGAGCTGACCACCGCCATTCCCCATGCCGGCGGTCCCTTCGCCTACAGCTACCGCGCCTTCGGGCCGACCGGCGGCTTCGTCGCCGGCTTCGCCACGCTGATCGAGTTCGTCTTCGCGCCGCCTGCCATCGCGCTGGCCATCGGCGCCTATCTGAACGTGCAGTTTCCGGGCCTGGACCCGAAGACGGCGGCGGTCGGCGCCTACATCGTCTTCATGGGGCTGAACATCGCCGGCGTGTCGATCGCCGCCACCTTCGAGCTGTTCGTCACCATCCTGGCGATCATCGAGCTGGTGGTGTTCATGGGCGTCGTCTATCCCGGCTTCTCCTGGGCCAACTTCACCGCCAACGGCTGGGCCGGGTCGCCCAGCTTCAGCGCGGATGCCTTCGGCGGCATCTTCGCCGCGATCCCCTTCGCCATCTGGTTCTTCCTGGCGATCGAGGGCGCGGCGATGGCGGCGGAGGAGACCAGGGATCCCAAGCGCACCGTGCCGCGCGCCTATATCGGCGGCATCCTGACGCTGGTGGTGCTGGCCTTCGGCACCATGATCTTCGCCGGCGGCGTCGGCGACTGGAACGCGCTGTCGAACATCAACGACCCGCTGCCGCAGGCGATGAAGGCGGTGGTCGGTGAATCGAGCGGCTGGCTGCACATGCTGGTGTGGATCGGCCTGTTCGGGCTGATCGCCTCCTTCCACGGCATCATCATGGGCTATTCGCGCCAGATCTTCGCGCTGTCGCGCGCCGGTTTCCTGCCGCCGGTGCTGGCCCGCCTGCACCCGACCCGCAAGACCCCGCATTGGGCCATCCTGGCCGGCGGCGTGATCGGCATCGCCGCCATCTATTCCGACGAGCTGATCAAGATCGGCGGCCAGCCGCTGACCGCCAACATCGTGACCATGTCGGTGTTCGGCGCCATCGTCATGTACATCATGAGCATGGCGGCGCTGTTCCGCCTGCGCACCACCGAACCGGCGCTGGAACGGCCGTACCGCGCGCCCTTCTATCCGGTGTTCCCGGCGATCTCGCTGGTGCTGGCGGTCTTGGCCCTCGTGACCATGGTCTATTACAACGCCCTGGTCTTCGGGCTGTTCGTGGCGCTGTTCGCGCTTGGCTACCTGTTCCACGTCGCCACCGCCGGCATGCGGGTGAAGGCCGGCGGCGCGTCGGGGCTGGGGCACATGGATGCGTTCACCGAGGCGCGGACGATGGTGGATTGAGGTGTGGCGGGGGGTGCCTGACGGGTGCCCCCTCCCTAACCCTCCCCCGCGTTCCGCGGGAGAGGGAACTGCCGCCGCTATGCAAACTCTCCCCTCTCCCGCGAAGCGGGGGAGGGAGGGACCCGCTCGCAAGAGCGGGAGGGAGGGGGCACCCGTAGCCGGCGCCCCCAATCCCCTCACTCGCCGTCGTGGCTTTGAATGAAGCTGCGGATTTCCGGCAGGATCGCTTCGCGCCAGCGGCGGCCGTTGAAGATGCCGTAATGGCCGACACCCTTCTGGAAATGCGTCTTGCGCATCTCGTCCGGCAACGAAGAGCACAGGCGCTGCGCCGCGATGGTCTGGCCGGGGGCGGAGATGTCGTCCAACTCGCCTTCCACCGTCATCACCGCCGTCTTGGCGATCGCCGCCGGCTCCACCTTTCGGCCGCGCGACACCATGGTGCCTTCGGGCAGGGCGTGCTTCTGGAAAACCGTCTCGATCGTCTGCAGGTAGAACTCCGCCGACAGGTCCATCACCGACAGATATTCGTCGTAGAAGCGGCGATGCTGCTCGGCCGAATCGCCGTCGCCGCGGACGAGGTGGCGGAACAGGCCGACATGCTCGTTGATGTGGCGGTCGAGGTTCATCGACATGAAGCCCGACAGCTGGATGAAGCCGGGATAGACGCGGCGGAAGGCGCCCGGATAATAGACCGGGACGGTGGTGATCACGCTGCGCTCGAACCACTTCAGCGGGCGTTCCATCGCCAGCTTGACCGGAACCGTCGGGTTGGCCATCGGGTCGATCGGGCCGCCCATCAGGGTCATGCTGCGCGCCTGCACCGGCTCGTCCGCCGCCGCCATCAGCGACACCGCCGCCATCACCGGCACCGCCGGCTGGCACACCGCGATGACGTGGGTGTTCGGCCCGAGGAAGCGGATCAGCTCCGCCACCGTGTCGATGTAGTCGTCCAGGTCGAAGCGCCCGGCCGACATCGGCACCAGCCGCACGTCGATCCAGTCCGTGATGTAGACGTCATGGTCGCGAATCAGCGCTTCCACGGTGCCGCGCAGCAGCGTGGCGTGGTGGCCCGACATCGGGGCGACCAGCAGCACCTTGGGCTGGCGCGGCGTGCCTTCCGGCTTGGCGAAGTTCAGCAGCTTGCAGAAAGGGGACTGCCAGACGAAACGCTCGGTAACCGGCACCGTCTGCCCATCGACCACCGTCTCCGCCAGACCGAATGCCGGCTTGCCGAAGCGTCGGGTCGTCCGCTCCATCAGCTCGGCCCCGGCGGCGACCGCCCGGCCAAGCTTGGTGTAGGACAATGGCATCAGCGGGTTCTGGAAGGTGTGCTGGGCAGCCTCGGCCCAGAAACGCATCGGCCGCATGGCGGCGTGTTGCATGTCGTACAGATGGTACAGCAAATCAGATCCTCACGTCACGGCTGCCCCCGGTCGGCCAGGGTCGGTTATACCTTCGATCAGCTTATTGATCGTATTACCAACCATATCCTTCGTCAGGGGTCGCGTATAGGTCAAGAGCTTCTTCGCATTTGCAAAGCTCTGTTGTTAAAAGAACATTGCGCTGCACAAAAAATTATCAACCGCAACAATCCCGCTATGACCAAGGCGCGTGACTCCGTTGGTCATACTGACGTTCTGGAATGACCGCTGACGATCAGGGGACGGCGAGCACCGCGCGGACCGGCAGATGGTCCGATGCCCGACGGGTGAGGATGGTGCGGACCACCTCGAAAGCGGGGATTTGCAAGCCTCCCGTCACATAGATGCGGTCGAGCCGCAGGGTGGGCATGCGGGCGTGGAAGCTGCGCGGATTGGCGACGTCGGCGAAGGAATCGGCCAGCTGGCGCAGCCGGGGGGAGCTGGGCGTCCATTCGTTCAGGTCGCCCATGAACAGGGTGGGCAACTCCGGGCGGCTTTCCACCCGCGACACTATGTCACCAACCTGTTTGGCCCGTTCCCAGGGGTCGAGGCCGAGATGGGCGACGATCACCCGGACGGGGCGGCCCTGCACCTCCACCACCGCGTCGATGGCGCCGCGCGGCTCGCGCTTGCCGACGGACAGGTCCATCGTCTCCATCGACCGCACCGGCAGGCGGGTCAGCAGGCAGTTGCCGTAATGGGCGCGCTCGCTGTGCTTGGTCGGGCCGGCATAGGCCTTCAGCCCGGTGCTGCGTTCCAGGAAGGCGAACTGGTCCATCCCCGATTCGCCGCGATGGTGCCAGCCGACCTCCTGCAGGCCGATCAGGTCGACGTCGAGATCGCGGATCACCTGGGCGATGCGGTCGGGGGCGAATCGGGCGTCGAGCCCGACGCAGCTGTGGATGTTCCAGGTGGCGACGCTGAGCGCCGCCATGCCGTCCGGAATGGGGTTGCTGCGGCGGTCGGCACGGCGGGGACGGCGGGCGCGGGCGGCGCGCAACGCGGCGGCGATGCGCTGGACACGGTCACGGCTGAAACGGATCACGGTTCCAAATTCCTTCCCTTTGGCCTTTCGTCTGACCTGTCGTCTTGCCGGTCCTGCTTGCCCTTGCCCGGACCGTTGTCCCGTCCGGAACGGCCGAGAAGGCGGCTGGTCACCCAGCCGAGCCCGATCGCCACCGCCGCCATCCCCACCAGCAGCGCCATGTCGCCGGCCCCGGGGTTGGTGATGGTGCGCTCAAGCTGGTGCCCGAGCAGATTGAAGGCAAGGATGCCGGGCGCAAGACCGACCATGGTGCCGATCACATAGTCGCCGAAGCGCAGCTTCGACGCGCCGGCGGCGAGGTTCACCACCGTATAGGGTGCGACCGGCACGGCGCGCACGCCGGCCACCGCGGCGATGCCGCTGTCGGCCAGCTTCTCGTTGATGCGGGCGATCAGCGGGCCGCCATGGCGGTCCAGCAGGTCGCGTCCCGCCATCCGCCCGGTCCAGAACATCGCCACCGCCGAGGCGACCGCCCCGGCCATCGCGGTGGGAAAGCCCCACCACGGCCCCATGACGATGGCGGTCGCGGCGATCATCACGGTCAGCGGGAACATGACGTAGCCGCCGGCGACATAGGCCAGCATCAGCCACAGCGGCGCCAGCGGGCTCTCGCCAAGGCTGTGGAAGACGGTCAGCACGGCGTCAAGCGTCGCCCATTCCCGCAGTGCCGTGTAGCGCCACATGCCCCACAGCCCCAGCATGGCCAGGACGCCGGCCAGCATCAGCCAGTGGCGGGTGCGCGGAATGCGAGACGGCAGCACCCGGCGGACGATGTCCACCGCGCCGACCGGATGTTCGGGATCGAAGACACGGGCGTCGGCGACGGCGGCGGCCAGCCCGTCGGGTTCGGGGTCGTGCAGCGGTTCCAGCGTCCGGCCGATCGGCTTGCGCAGCGACTCGATGGCTGCGGTGAGCGACCCCAGCCGCCGGTGCGCCGCCGCGACCGCCGCCGCCGTGGACCCCAGATGCTCGGCGATCAGGTCGTCGCGGGTGTGCCGGATGGCGCGGCGGGTGTCCGCATGCTCCGGCCCCGGCCCGGCCTCCAGCGCCAGGTCGCATTCGGTGTCGAGACCCATGGAGCGGTTGTTGAGGTTGGCCGAGCCGATGCGCAGCAGCCGGTCGTCCACCACCATCACCTTGGCATGGACGGTGATGCAGGCGCCGTTGTCGGTGAGCGCGGCGAACAGGCGGAAGCGGCCATGGCGGTCGGCCTCGCGCAGTTCGCGGGTCAGCCGGGCGCGGGCGCCCAGCATGACGGTGTTCTCCAGCCAGCTGGTGGTGCGCACCGGGTTGACGACGATCACCTCCGGCCCGTCCGGTTCCGCCAGCCGCGCCTTCAGCGCCTCGGCCACCGCGGTGGAGGCGAAATACTGGCTTTCCAGATAGATGACCTCGCGCGCCTGGGCGATGGCCTCCAGATAGAGCGACTCCACCTCGCGCACCGCTTCGCGGCCGTTGCAGGCGGGGTCGGTGCGGGCGATGCCGACGCGCACGCCGCGCAGCATCGGCTCGAAGCCGGGCGGCCAGGGGTCGGCGGCCAGCGGGTGGCGCCGCGGCGGCCGGCCGGGCGAGGCGGCGGGGGGCGTCAGCGTCTCGCCGGTCGCCCGCGCCCAACGCTCGCGGAACATCTCCCCCAGCGCGCGGGCGGCGTCGCCGTCCACCGCCATCATCACGTCGTGGAACGGCTCGTAGGGCTTGCCGTCGGGCTGGCGCCGGCGCGGGTCATGGGCATGGTGGGCGCGCGTGTCCCAGCGGTTGGCGGTGATGTCCAGCCCGCCGCAGAAGGCGACCCGGTCGTCGATCACCAGCATCTTCTGATGATGACAGGCGCCGGTCGGATGGTCGCTGTCCAGCCGGTATTGCAGGCGCCGGTGGGTCAGCCAGTTGCGCAGCATGAAGGGGTGCGACCAGCGGGCGAGGTCGAACAGCTCGGCATAGTCCCATTTCAGCACATGGATGTGCAGGTCGGGCCGCGTCGTCGCCAGCCAGTTCAGCAGCGTGCCCAGCCGGTCGGGCCGGCGCGGGCGGCGGGTCTGCGGCATCAGCCGGATGCGGGCGTCGAAATCCCAGGCGGTCATGTAGATGCTGCGCCGGGCGCGCCGCATGGCCGCCTTGGCCAGCGCGAAATAATCCTCCGCATCGACGATGACGCCCAGCCTTGCCGTGTCCTCCACCCGCCAGCAGGTCCGCCCCGGCTCCAGGATCGGCCGCAGTGCGCCGATGGCCCCGGTGGGGTCGGGCGGCGATCCGGCTGACGGGATTGGCTGGGGCGAATGGGCGTACATGGGGTCCGATCGGCTGCGTGTCCTGGGTCATAACATGTGGGAAGGCCTTTCCTTCCCCGCCCTTCGCCATTTGGTGAAAGCCGGTGGGAATTGCAGCCACCCGAACCGCGCCGCCGGTCGAAAAATCCGCCGGAGGACCGGCATTTCAGGGCGGCAAGGCCGCCGATTGACCTCGCTCAGTGCGGGCGGGGATCAGGCGTGGCAGGACTGCGCCGTCGCCGGGCACCACCTTCGAGGGGACCGCAGAGCATGAAGATCGCCGTCGGTACCAAGGATTTCGCCACCATCGCCACCCATGGCGGCCGCACCCGCCGCTTCCTCGTCTATGAGGCCGAGGCCGGCACCGACCCGGTCGAGACCGGGCGGATCGAGCTGGGTGAGGAGGAGGTGCTGCACCTCTGCGGCGACGGCCGGCCCCACCCGATCGACGCGGTGCGGGTGGTCATCACCGGTTCGTCCGGCGCCGGATTCGTCGCCCACATGAAACGCCGCGGCATCGAACCGGTGACGACGACGGAGACCGACCCGGTGCGGGCCATCCGCGGCTGGCTCGCCGGCACGCTGGAGCCGGCGCCGGAACCGGCCCACCCGCACGAGCATGACGATGGTGAGGGACACCGGCACTGAGGGGCGACGCTCATTGTCCCCACACCAATGATAACCCTGTTTCGGCCGTCATCCCCGCGAAGGCGGGGATCCAGGAAACTCCGCGATCAAGCGGCTGAAATGGCTGGATTCCCGCCTTCGCGGGAATGACGGCCGGCAAGCGTCTTCAGAGATGTCTATAAGCTGAACCCCAATCACACCGGGAAGCTGACGCTGGCGGTCGTGCCGGCGGCATCGCTGTCGGTGGACAGTGTGTCGCCGAGCTGGCCGGCCAGCGCCTCGGCCAGCATCATCCCGTCTTCCGAGGTGGTGTCGAAGCCGGCGGGCAGCGCGCGGCCGTTGTCCTCCACCGTCAGGCGGGCACGGCCGCTGTCGCCCTGCTGGCGCACGGTGATGCGGATCCAGCCGTCGTCGGGGAAGGCATGGTGCAGGCAGTTCGTCACCAGCTCCGCGATGATGAGGCCGAGCGGCATCGCCTCGTACAGGCCGATCTGGATCGGGTCGGAATTGACGGTCACCGGCACGCGCGACAGGGCGCCGGGCGTGCCTTCCCGCACCGCCTCGCACAGCGCGGTGACGTAGCGGCCGAGGTCGACATGGGTGCCGGCGCCGCTCTCATGCAACTGACGGTAGAGGATCGCCAATGCCTCGATGCGGACCATGGTCTGCTCGTAGGCGGCGCGGGCGTCGGGGTCGCGGATGCGGCCGGCCTGCAGCTTCAGCAGGCTGATGACCAGCTGCAGGCTGTTCTTGGCGCGGTGCTGCAGTTCCCGCAGCTCCGCTTCCAACTCCTGGATGCGCGCCGCCAGCCGGTCGGCCAAGGGCATGCCGGACGCGCCGCCAGACACGCCGGATGCGACGCCGTCGCCGGTCTGGTCCGGAGGAGAATAGGCGGTCTGCGACCGCGGAAGCATCGGCATGGGAACGGGCTCGGCTCGGTCGTCATGGATAGGCATCGTCGAAAACATTCGTCAATCTAAGCGCTTGTCCCGCCGACCCCACCGGTTCTGAGGGAGTAATCCGCCGCGCCTAGCCGGTATGATGGATGTGCCGTAACGGTCGCGGCGCAGGTGGCCATATGCACGAAATAATCCTCAAAAGAAAGATTGTGTCTCTCGATTGCACTGACAAGAGTGGCGCGATGACGATGCGAAAGACAGTGGTATGGAGCCTGCTGCTGGTGGCCCTGTCCGGCGGCTGCGCCGCCGTGGTCGGCGCCGGCGGAGGGGAGCCCGAATCGGTCAAAGCCGCCGCCGTTCCGCTCGACCGCGGGCGGCCGGGCAAGCTGGCGGTCGGGCCGCTGCGCTTCCTGGGCGGGCTGGACATCGCCGGGGGCGACCGGGTCGGCGGGCTGTCCGGCCTGTGGGTGGACCCGGCCGGCGACCGCTTCGTCGCCATCGGCGACACCGGGCTGGTGGCGGATGGCCGGCTGCAGACCGATGCCGCGGGGCGGCTGACCGGCCTGTCCGATGTCCATGCCCGACCGCTGACGGTGGAGGAGGGAACCTCCCACAGCAAGCGCCGCACCGATGCGGAGGATCTGACACGGCTGCCCGACGGCGGCTGGCTGGTCTCGCTGGAGCGTGACCACCGAATCCTGCGTTACAAGGGCGGCGACCGCGGGCCGGAGGGTACGCCGACGCCGATCCCACTGCCGCCGGGCATGGACAGCGCGCCGGAGAATGGCGGGCTGGAGGCGCTGACCCGCCTTCCCGACGGACGGCTGCTCGCCATGGAGGAGGGGAAGGACGACGGCCGCCGGGAACGCCGCGCCTGGATCACCAAGTTGGGGATCACCAAGCTGGGAGTTACGGGAGACGGGGTTCCGCGCAGTGCCGCCGACTGGCAGCCCTTCACCTATCTTGCCGCGCCGCGCTACCGCCCGACCGCCGTCGCCCCGCTGCCGGACGGCGGCGTTGTGGTGCTGGAACGCTGGGTGTCGCTGCTGGGCGGCTGGTCGTCGCGGCTGGTCCGCGTGGCGCCGCGGCAGCTGACCGCCGGCGCCGTGGTGGAGGGGGAGGAGCTTGGGCGGCTGGAGCCGCCGCTGGTGAACGACAATTTCGAAGGCCTAGCCACCCGGCCGGGGCCGGCGGGGGAAACGCTGGTCTATCTGATCTCCGACAACAATTTCAGCTCGCTCCAGCGCACCTACCTGCTGCTGTTCGCCCTGCACGCCCCGTCCTCGTGATCCCGCTTTCCGACCAAAGTCGGACGGGAGCGGCGGCGCTGGGCATTTGACAGGGCGGCGGCCCTGCGGCTAGCTGGCGTGAAATGGTTGCAGGGAAAACAATCATGGCGGCGAGCGATAAGGTGGGAGCCGTTCCGGCACCGACGGTGCCGAGCGCCGGACGTGCGGCGCTGCTGACCCTGCTGGCGATGCTGGCCTTCGCCGCGAACTCCATCCTGTGCCGGCTGGCGCTGACCCAGACCGACATCGACCCGGCCGGCTTCACCCTGGTGCGCATCGCGTCCGGGGCCGCCAGCCTGTGGCTGATCGCCCGCGCCACCGGCCATGCGAAAGCGGGTGCCGGCAGCTGGCGCGGGGCGGCGGCGCTGCTGGCCTATGCCGCCGCCTTCTCCTTCGCCTATCTGACCATGACGGCGGGGACCGGGGCGCTGCTGCTGTTCGGAGCGGTGCAGGCGACCATGATCCTGGTCGGGCTCTATCGCGGTGAAAAGCTGGTGCCGCTGCAATGGGGCGGGCTGGCGCTGGCGCTCGGCGGGCTGGCGCTGCTGCTGGCGCCCGGCCTGTCGACGCCGGACCCGCTGGGGGCGCTGCTGATGCTGGCGGCCGGAGCGGCCTGGGGCGTCTATTCCCTGCTGGGGCGCACCAGCCGCGATCCCATCGCCACCACCGCCGGCAACTTCCTGCGCGCCGCGCCGATGGCGGCGGTCCTGGCCCTGCTGGCGGCGCTGGCCGGTCCGCTGTTCGGCGGCCCGATGGGAGGTGGCGTGCGTTGGGACCAGGGAGGGTTGGTCTATGCGGTACTGTCGGGGGCGCTGGCGTCGGGCGTCGGCTATTCCATCTGGTATGCGGCGCTGCCCGCCCTGACCGCCGCCCGCGCCGCCTCGGTCCAGCTGAGCGTCCCGGTCATCACCGCGCTGGCCGCGGTGCTGGCGCTGGGCGAGCGGATCACGCCGGTTCTGGCGCTGTCGTCGGTCGCCGTGCTGGGCGGCATCGCCCTGGTCATCGTCGGCAGGGCGCGGCGGGCCTGAAGACGCTCACGCCGGGGCGGCCTGCACCCCAAGGGCCGTATGGTCGTCGTGACAGGTGCGCAGCCGCGACTGCGGGAACAGCACGGTGGCGGTGGTGCCGCGCCCGAGAACGCTGGACAGCACGAAGCGGCCGTCCTGCAACTCCACCAGCGACTTGACCAGCGGCAGCCCCAGCCCCGTCCCGGCATAGCGGCGGGTGTGGGAGTTGTCGACCTGATGGAAAGGCTCCATCACCTGTTCCAGTTCCACGGCGGGGATGCCGATGCCGGTGTCGCTGACCCGCAGGCGCAGGCTGCGCGCCGCCCTGTCGGCCTCCACCGCGATCCGCCCGCCCGGCGGGGTGAACTTCACCGCGTTGGAGAGCAGGTTCAGCAGGATCTGCCGCACCGCGCGGGCGTCGGCATGGAGGATGGGCAGGGAGACAGGCAGGGCCGCCGTCAGGGTCACGCCCTTCTCCACCGCCAGCGGCTCCATCTGGCGCAGGCATTCGCCGATCAGCTCGCCGACCGCCAGATCCTCCTGGTGTAGCACATATTTGCCCGATTCGATCTTGGTGGTGTCGAGGATGTCGTTGATCAGGCTCAGCAGATGCTGGCCGGATCGGCGGATGTCGCCGACATATTCGGTCTGCTTGCCCGACATCGCGCCGAAGATGCCGCTTTCCAGCGCCTCGGCGAAGCCGATCACCGCATTCAGCGGCGTGCGCAGCTCGTGGCTCATGTTGGCCAGGAACTGGGTCTTCGCCCGGTTGGCGGCGTCGGAGACCTGCTTGGCGGCGATCAGCTCCGCCTCGATCCTGTGGCGGGCGGCGATGTCCTGGATCAGCCTCTGCTGGCTGACGCGCAGCGCCTGCTCGCTGTTCTGAAGGTCGGCGATGGCCCGTTCCCGCCGCTCCGCCTCGCGCAGCAGGGCCAGCGTCATCGCCGCCAGCACCAGCGTCCCGGCGAGGTCGGCCGCCGCCAGCGTCATCGCCTTCGACCACCAGGGGGCCAGAACCGCGTCCTGCGACGAGGACACCGTCACCACCAACGGCATCTCGGCGGAGGCGCGGTGGCTGAGGATGCGGCGCGGTCCGTCGACGGTGCCGTCCAGCATGGCGGTCCCCGCCCGCGCCTTCTTCAGCAGGTCGGTGAACAGCGGCAGGAATTGGGCGGAGCGGCCGATGAAGCCGTCATGGTCGGGGAAGCGGGCGATCACCGTCCCGTCGGCGTGATAGAGCGTCACCACGGCGTCGCCGGCGAGGGGAAGCGACTGGTAGAAGCCGCGGAAGGCCATCGGCTCCAGCACGGCGACCACCACGCCGGCGAATTTGCCGTCGCTTGAGTCCAGCCGCCGGCTCATGCTGAAGAACCATGTGCCGGAGGTCCGGCCGCGCACGGGATTGCCGACGAAAATCCCGCCGTCGGGAACCAGCCGGTCGCGATGGGCCATCAGGTAATCGCGGTCCGACAGGTCGACGTTCGCCGGCTCCAGCGTTTCGGTATCGTGGATCAGCCTGCCGTCGGCGGACACCACCAGGATGGCGCGGACCAGCGGCGACAGTGCGGCCTGACGGCGCAGAAGGGCGTGGATGTCGGCATCGCCGCGGGTCCAGCTGTCGGTCCTGACCGCCAGCACCTCCACGGCGCCGGCGAGGATCTTCGACACGCCGGACAGGGTGTCGCTCGCCTGGCGTTCCAGCACCAGCGCCATCGACGCGGTGTCCTCGCGCGCCCGGGCGATGGTCTGGTCACGCTGGTGCAGCAGGTCGTAACCGATCATGGCGTTCAGGCCAAGGATCAGCGCCACACCGAATGCGCCCATTCCCCCTTTGAGACGCGAGATCAAGCAATGCCCCGCCGTGTCCGGTCATGGATCGACCGATCCTACACCGTGCGCCGGGCAGCCGGAAGTCGCCTTTTCGTGGAACGGGGCGGCGTGATTTTCGCCTGCGCGATTTTCTCTTCAGAGGCGGACGGACGTGCTGGAATAGCGCTCCGCGGTCGAATGGCCGAAGGAATTCAGCACGGCCGCCGTGCCCAGCGCGATCACCGCCGCGGCGGCGAAGCCGAGGATCATTGCCTTCATGTGGTCTCTCCCAAACAGGCGTCCGAAATCATTCGCATAAAAGCAAAGCTGCCGGTGCCGCGCAATCCGCGCTTTCCCGGAGTGCGGAGCCCCAAACCCTCGAATGCCGGGCCTCAGATCGCGTCGGGATCGACCACCGTCAGCGAGATGACGTCGGAATCGATCAACACCTTGCCCGCATGCTCGAAATTCACCGTGATGCGGTTGCGGATGGCCGACTGCACCTGTCCCAGTCCCCAGTCGGGCCGGTCCGGGTGGCGCACCCAGGCGCCGGGCACCAGCGAATCGTCCATGTCGCGTCCCATCCATGCCGCTATTCTACATAGGAAATGCGACCGCCTGTGCGGCGGCGCCCGGAGAGTATAGAGTCTCCGGCACCGCGCCGTCGCCGTTCCTTTTTTTCCCGGAGTCCGCCCTGTGACCGAAACGTCCTCCCGCCCCGTCAGCGTCGACATCCGCGTGCTGGAACTGCTGGCGTCGAAGCTCTGCCACGATCTGGTCAGCCCGGTCGGCGCCATCCGCAACGGCCTGGAACTGATCGAGGAGATGCAGGAGGAAGAGGAAGGCGGCCCGGCGGTCGGCGGTTTCCTGGGCGAGGCGGTGAAGCTGATCGACCATTCCTCAGGTCAGGCCGACCGCCGGCTCCGGGTGTTCCGGCTGGCCTATGGGGTCGCCGGGCGCGACCAGAAGGGATTCGGCGACGCCCGCGCCGCCGCAGCCGGCTATGTCGAGGGCGGGCGCACCCGGCTCGACTGGCCGGAGCGGGTGCCTCACGACATGACCGCCCAGCGCCGCGGCGTGGTGAAGCTGGTGCTGAATCTGGTGATGCTGGCGGACGAGGCGCTGACCCATGGCGGGCTGGTCTCCGTCGCCGCCGACGGCGACGAGACCGCCGGCCGCATCACCGTGACCGCCGCTGGCCGGCCGGGCACGCTCAACCCGGAGGCCGCGGCGGCGCTGGCCGGCACGGCAGGGGCCGACGCGCTGACCCCGCGCACCATCCACGCCTATCTCGCCGGCCGGCTGGCCGAGAGCGACGGCTTCCGCATCGCCGTCGCCACCGAAAGCAGCGAGCGGCTGGTCTTCACCGCGGAATGGTGAGTGACGGTAAGTTTATGGGGGCGATTATCGGTCGTCTTCCCCGCGAAGGCGGGGATCCAGGAAACTCCGCAAGCAAGCGGCTGAAACGGCTGGATTCCCGCCTTCGCGGGAATGACGGCCGAGAGGGGCCCATAGCGAGATCCGATGAGAGATCGCAAGTTCTGAGACCCTTCGAGCGCTGCCCCTAAAGCTGTTTGAAGATCCGCGGCTCCAGCACGACCTGCTCCACTCCGCCGGTGGTCTGGTGGGACGTGGTGCGCAGCGTGACCGCCAGATTGTGGCGCGCGGCCTCCGCCAGTGCGGCGTTGAGGCGTTCCACGGCTTCGCGCACGGATTGGGCGAGTTCGGCGTCGGTCATCGATCCTCCCTGTGACAATGGAACCCCGATCCTACCGGTGGAAGCTCCGGGAGGACTCCCTATCGGAAGAGGTAAGGTTCTCTTAATCAGTGTTTGACAGGCTCCCACCCTACCTGGACTGGAGCGCAACCGGCGGTCGGCAAAGCCGCCCGTTCGAGCCGCAGGCCGGCGCGGACCATAAACATTGGGCCTGGGGAATGCGACATGGATGATCTGCTGTCCGAATTTCTGACGGAAACCAACGAAAACCTCTCGGTGCTCGACGTCGAGTTGGTCCGGTTGGAGCAGAACCCCAACAATCCGGAACTGCTGTCGAACATCTTCCGGCTCGTTCACACCATCAAGGGCACTTGCGGCTTCCTCGGCCTGCCCCGCCTGGAGAAGGTGGCGCACGCGTCCGAGAACGTGCTGGGCAAGTTCCGCGACGGCGAACTGACGATCAACCCGGAAGCGGTGTCGCTGATCCTGCAGGCTCTGGACACCATCAAGAGCCTGCTGGCGGTCCTGGAAGCGACCGAGGCGGAACCGCCGGGCGACGACCTGCCGCTGATCGAGCGGCTGAACCTGTGCGCCGAAGGCAAGCTGGGCGGCCCCGCTCCGGCCGCCGCCGCTCCGCCCCCGCCGCCCCCGCCGACCGCCCCCGCGGTCGCCGCGTCGGAGTCCCGTCCGGTGACGCTGGACGAGCTGGAGGCGCTGTGGAACTCCACCCCCGGCCCGAACGACATTCCCGCCCCGGCCGCCGGCACCGCGGTCGCCACCCGCGCGCCCGAGCCGGCCGAGGAGCCGGCCCCGTCGCAGGACCTCGTCGTGCCCGACGCCGAGCCGGCGGCCGCCAAGATGCCGGCCCCGGTCGCCCCGATGGCGAACGCCGGCGGTTCGGGCGGCGGTTCGGGCGGCGGTTCGGCCGGCGGCGGTGCCGCCGATGCGGGCGCCGAGGCCGCGACCAAGGAATCGGCGGTCGCCGCGCAGACCATCCGCGTCAACGTCGACCTGCTCGAAAACCTGATGACGATGGTGTCGGAGCTGGTGCTGACCCGCAACCAGCTGCTGCAGATCCTGCGGTCGCAGAAGGAGAGCGAGTTCGCCGCCCCGCTGCAGCGCCTGAACCATGTGACGTCGGAGCTGCAGGAAGGCGTCATGAAGACGCGCATGCAGCCCATCGGCAACGCCTGGGCCAAGCTGCCGCGCCTGGTGCGCGACCTTGCGCACGAACTGAACAAGAAGATCGACCTCCAGATGCTCGGCGCCGACACCGAGCTGGACCGCCAGGTGCTGGAGCTGATCAAGGACCCGCTGACCCACATGGTGCGCAACAGCGCCGACCATGGCCTGGAGATCCCGGCGGAGCGCCTGAAGTCCGGCAAGTCGGAGACCGGCCGCATCACGCTGAACGCCTATCACGAAGGCGGCCACATCATCATCGAGATCCAGGACGACGGTAAGGGCCTTGCCATCGACCGGATCAAGCAGAAGGCGATCCAGAACGGGATGGCGTCGGAAGGCGAGCTGGCCTCGATGACCGACCAGCAGATCATCCAGTTCATCATGAAGCCGGGCTTCTCCACCGCCGCCAAGGTCACCAACGTGTCGGGCCGCGGCGTCGGCATGGACGTGGTGAAGACCAACATCGAGAAGATCGGCGGCACGATCGAGATCAAGTCGGTCCAGGGCAAGGGCTCGACCTTCGTCATCAAGATCCCGCTGACGCTGGCCATCGTCTCGGCCCTGATCGTGGAGTGCGCCGGCGAACGCTTCGCCATCCCGCAGATCAGCGTGGTTGAGCTGGTGCGGGCCGCGTCGGACAGCGAGCACACCATCGAACGGCTGAAGGGCACGCCGGTGCTGCGCCTGCGCAACCGCCTGCTGCCGCTGGTGTCGCTGCAGCAGCTGCTGCGGCTGGACGACAGCGAGGGCGCCGCCAAGACCGAGGACGAGACCTTCATCGTCGTCACCCAGGTCGGCACCTACACCTTCGGCATCATGGTCGACCGCGTGTTCGACACCGAGGAAATCGTGGTGAAGCCGGTGGCGCCGATCCTGCGCCACATCGAGATGTTCTCGGGCAACACCATCCTGGGCGACGGCTCGGTCATCATGATCCTGGACCCCAACGGCATCGCGTCGGCCACCGGCGAGATGGCGATGGGCGAGGCCGCCGGGAAGGAGACCACCGCGGTCCAGACCCAGCGCCAGGAGGACAAGATGGCGCTCCTGCTGTTCCGCGCCGGCGAGGGCGCGCCCAAGGCGGTGCCGCTGTCGCTGGTCGCCCGCCTGGAGGACGTCGATCTCGCCACGGTCGAGCTGTCGAACGGCCTGCCGGTGGTCCAGTATCGCGGCAAGCTGATGCCGCTGGTGCCGATCAACCCGAACTTCGTCATCGCCAACGAAGGCCGCCAGCCGGTCCTGGTCTTCGCCGACGGCGACCGCTCGATGGGCCTGATCGTCGACGAGATCGTCGACATCGTCGAGGAGAAGCTGAACGTCCAGCTGGCCGCGGAGCGTCCCGGCCTGATGGGTTCGGCCATCATCGCCGGCAAGGCGACCGAGGTGATCGACGCCGGCTTCTTCCTGACCCAGGCCTACAAGGACTGGTTCGGCTCCTCCACCCAGGAGGGGTTCGAGGAGGAGAAGCTGCAGCGCGTGCTGCTGGTGGACGACAGCCCGTTCTTCCGCAACCTGCTGACGCCGCTGCTGTCGGTCGCCGGTTACGACGTGACGGCGGTGGAGAATGCCGGCGACGCGCTGGCTCTCTGCGAGGCGGGCGAGGACTTCGACGTCATCGTCTCCGACATCGAGATGCCGGGCATGAGCGGCTTCGACTTCGCCGAGGCGGTGCGCCACGGCAGCCGTTGGCATCGTGTGCCGATGGTGGCGCTGTCCAGCCACGCCAGCGCCCGTGACCTCGACCGCGGCCGGATCGCCGGTTTCAACGACTATGTCGCCAAGTTCGACCGTGACGCGCTGCTCTTCGCGCTGCAGCAGACGCTGACCGAACAGAAAGGTGCCGCATGAGCAACGCCAAGCTGCCGTCCACCGTCCGGAAATCGAGGGGCGACGATCTCGTCGTCTCCGGCAACCAGGACTTTGTGACCATGACGATCGCCGACCAGATGTTCGGCATCCCGGTCCTTCAGGTGCAGGACGTGCTGGGCCATCAGCGGATCACCCGCATCCCGCTGGCCCCGCCGGAGGTCGCCGGATCGCTGAACCTGCGCGGCCGCATCGTCACCGCCATCGACGTCCGCCTGCGGCTCGGCCTGACCGGCCGGCCCAAGGACAAGCCGGGCATGTCGATCGTCGTCGACCTGCGCGGCGAGCTGTACAGCCTGATGGTCGATTCGGTCGGCGAGGTGCTGAGCCTGACCAAGGAGGACTTCGAACGCAACCCGGCGACGCTGGATCCGCGTTGGCGGGAGGTCTCGACCGGAATTTATAGGCTGAACGGCCAGTTGATGGTTGTGCTGGACGTGCCCCGTCTGCTCAACTTCACAACCATCGAGACGGCCTGACGGCTCGCGGCGCTCTTCGCGATGGAGAGCGCCGGTCCCGCCGGCCGGCTATTGCCGACGAACAGATGACCTGAGGCCCTGCCGCAATGAAATCCTGCCTGGTGGTCGATGACAGCCGCGTTGTCCGCAAGGTCGCGCGCAAGATCCTGGAAGAGCTGAACTTCGCCTGCAGCGAGGCGGAGGACGGCAAGCAGGCGATGGAAGCCTGCGCGGCGCAGATGCCCGATGCCATCCTGCTGGACTGGAACATGCCGGTGATGACCGGGATCGAGTTCCTGCGCCGGCTGCGCAAGATGAGCGGGGGCGAGCAGCCCAAGGTGGTGTTCTGCACGACCGAGAACGACCTCGCCCACATCCAGGAGGCGCTGTCCGCCGGGGCCAACGAGTACATCATGAAGCCCTTCGACAGCGACATCATCCAGACCAAGTTCGCGCAGGTCGGCCTTCTCTGATCCTGGCCGCATTCCAGGCCCGGGTGCCGGGAGAAGCCGCCCGGGAAAAGCCGCGTTGAACATGTCGAGTTGAAAGGCGAATCGCCGTTATGTCGGACAGTTTTGGCAGAGGCCCCCTCACCACCGCGCGACCGGCCAACCCGGATCCCGTCCGGGTCATGGTGGTGGACGACTCCGCCGTCATCCGTGGCCTGCTGACCCGCGCGCTGGAAGGGGACCCGGACATCCGCGTCGTCACCTCCGTCGGCGACGGGCAGATGGCGGTCAATTCGCTGCAGCGCAATTCCATCGATGTCATCGTGCTGGACATCGAAATGCCGGTGATGGACGGGCTGACCGCCATCCCGAAGCTGCTGGCGGTGGCGCCGCAGGTGAAGATCATCATGGCCTCCACGCTGACGCTGCGCGGAGCCGACGTTTCGATGCGCTGCCTGTCGGCCGGTGCCGCCGATTACATCCCGAAGCCGACCTCCACCCGCGAGATCGGCGGGGCGGAGGACTTCAAGCGCGAGCTGGTCGCCAAGGTCAAGGCGCTGGGCGCCGCCGCCCGGCGTGCCGGGTCGCGAAGCCGCGGCGAGATCCGCCCGCTGACCCCGGCGGCTCCGGTCGGGCTGCTGAAGCGCGAGATCGGGCCGATCACCACCCGTCCGGCCCCGGCCGGCATCGCGGTGAAGCCGGACGTGATCGCCATCGGCAGCTCCACCGGCGGCCCGCAGGCCCTGTTCGAGGTGCTGTCGCACCTGAAGACCGGCGTCAGCCAGCCGATCCTGATCACCCAGCACATGCCGGCGACCTTCACGACCATCCTGGCCGAGCACATCAGCCGCCAGTGCGGGATAGACGCGCGCGAGGCCAAGGACGGCGAACCGGTCGTGCAGAACCGCTGCTATATCGCGCCCGGCGACTTCCACATGCTGGTGGCGCAGCGCGGCGGGGCCAACGTGATCACGCTGAGCAAGGATCCGCCCGAGAATTTCTGCCGCCCGGCGGTCGATCCGATGATGCGGTCGATCCTGAAGGCCTTCGGCGGACGCAAGATCCTGGCCTGCATCCTGACCGGCATGGGGCAGGACGGGCTGAAGGGCTGCACCGACGTGGTCAACGGCGGCGGCACCCTGATCGCCCAGGACGAGGCGTCGAGCGTGGTCTGGGGCATGCCCGGTGCCGTGGCGCAAGCCGGCATCTGCAACGCCATCCTGCCGCTCAAGGAAATCGGTCCCCACATCCGCAAGCTCGCTTCGAGGGCAGCATGAGAGTCGAAGATTTCGACATGTTCTCCACGCTGCTCAAGCAGCGTTCCGGCCTGGTCCTCACCCGCGACAAGGCATACCTGCTCGAATCCCGGCTGATGCCGGTGGCGCGCAAGTGGAACATGAAGGGGCTGGAGGAGCTGGCGACCACCGTCCGCACCCGCAAGGACGAGGCGTTGCTGCGCGACATCACGGAAGCGATGACGACCAACGAGTCGTCCTTCTTCCGCGACCAGAAGCCCTTCGACCAGTTCCGCCAGCTGGTGCTGCCGAAGCTGATGGAGGCGCGGGCGGCCAAGCGGTCCTTGCGCATCTGGTCGGCCGCCTGTTCGTCGGGGCAGGAAGCCTATTCGCTGTCGATGATCCTGAACGACGAGGCGGCGAAGCTGGCCGGCTGGCGCATCGAGATCGTCGGCACCGACATCTCGGCGGAAATGGTGGAGCGGGCGAAGTCCGGCATCTACACCCAGTTCGAGGTGCAGCGCGGCCTGCCGATCACCATGCTGGTGAAGCATTTCAAGCAGAACGGCGACAAGTGGCAGATCAGCCAGCAGCTGCGCCAGATGGTGTCGTTCCGCGAATGGAACCTGCTGGGCGACCTGTCGGCGCTGGGCCAGTTCGACATTGTCTTCTGCCGCAACGTGCTGATCTATTTCGACCAGCCGACGAAGGCGAAGGTGCTGGAGTCGATTTCCCGCCAGATGCCGCAGGACGGCGTTCTGTATCTGGGCGGGGCGGAAACGGTGCTGGGCATCACCGACAAGTTCAAGCCGGTCGAAGGCCAGCGCGGCCTCTACAGCATGGGCGGCTTCTCCGCCGCCGGCGCCAAGGTGGCGTGAACCCTGGGGCTTCGCCCTGACGGATGTCATCCCCGCGAAGGCGGGGATCCAGGCTTTCAGCTTAAGCACTTGAAATGGCTGGATCCCCGCCTTCGCGGGGATGACGGCCAGCCAGGAAGGGCACTGCTTCTCAGGCCGACGGCGTGATCGACTTGATCGGGCCGCGCGGGTTGCCGGACATTTCCGCGATCTTGCGGTCCTGCTGCTCGATGAAGGTGCGGATGGAGTTCTCGCGATCGAACTGGTCGATGTCGGCGGTCGGCACCTTGCGGTTCGAGGTGCGCGCACCGTCCTGGTAGATCACATCGAAGAGCGCGAAGGCGTTGTCGACGGGCTGTTTCTTTTGACGGGCCATGGCCTGTCCTCCGTATGGTCGCGGTCGGCCGCGCTTGCGGTCGGCCGGTCAGGCATTGTTGGTATCGATCTTGGTATCGGTATCGGTCGGGACGGCGTCATCCTGCGCGTCCGCATCGTCCTGCCCACTCTGTTCGGCATCGGTCTGGTCGCCGTCGGTCTGATTGCCGGCACGGCGGGCGGCGACCTCTTCCTCGCGACGCTGAAGCTTTTCCTGCTTCCTCTGTTCCTTGGCCCGGTTGCGCTCGGCCCGCTGCTGGTTGTAATTCGGTTTGAAAGCCATAGCGGTTCTCCTCTGGGCAGAGCCCTGCGTCTGGGCAACAGGGACTTGTGCAACACGGAAAAAGGGCACCGGTTTCCCGATGCCCCTTTTTCCGCAGGTCGGCGGTCAGGCGGTCAGACCGCCTTCAGATTTTCCGCCGAGGTCTTGCCACGCTTCGGATCGCGCTGCTCCTCGTAGGAAATCTTCTGGCCATCGACCAGGCTGCGCAGCCCGGCGCGTTCGACAGCGGAGATGTGAACGAACACATCCGGGCCGCCGCTTTCCGGCTGAATGAAACCAAAGCCCTTGGTGCTGTTGAACCATTTGACGGTGCCGACGGGCATGTCTGTCTCCCATAACGCGAAGGGCGCCGCACCACCGGTGCGGCGCATCAGACTGGGTGTGGGAATGGCGGCCCCCAAATGCCCGCTAAGGCATGATCGCGATGGCGAAAAAAGAGGGGCTGAGCGTGGGGGCGTTTGAACGCCCCGCAGTCCGAAGCAGAATGACCAGTCAGACATGGGAACGCCCGGTCCCGCTTTCAAGGTGAAAGACGGCCGGGCGTTCGATGGGCGGACGAAAAAGAAATGCGGGCCTGATGTCAGCCGGCGGCCTGCTGCTGCGGCACGCGCGGCGGCGGCGGGGGATTGCCCTCGGCGACTTCCTCGTGCGGGTCGCGCAGCACATAGCCGCGGCCCCACACCGTTTCGATGTAGTTGTCGCCCTGGGTGGCGGCGGCCAGCTTCTTGCGCAGCTTGCAGACGAAGACGTCGATGATCTTCAGTTCCGGCTCGTCCATCCCGCCATAGAGATGGTTCAGGAACATCTCCTTGGTCAGCGTCGTGCCCTTGCGCAGGCTCAACAACTCCAGGATGCCGTATTCCTTGCCGGTCAGGTGCAGCGGCGACTGGTCGACCTCCACCGTGCGGGTGTCGAGGTTGACGGTCAGGCGGCCGGTGCGGATGATGCTGTCGGAATGGCCCTTCGACCGGCGGACGATGGCCTGGATGCGGGCGATCAGCTCGCGCTTGTCGAACGGCTTGGTCAGGTAATCGTCGGCGCCGAAACCCAGCCCCTTGATCTTGTTGTCCATCTCGGTCAGGCCGGACAGGATCAGGATCGGGGTGGTGACGCGCGCGGCGCGCAGGCGGCGAAGAACCTCGTACCCGTCGATGTCCGGCAGCATCAGATCAAGAATGATGATGTCGTAATCATAGAGTTTGCCGATCTCCAGCCCGTCTTCACCCAGGTCGGTAGAGTCGACGATGAATCCTTCCGTGTTCAGCATCAACTCGATGCTTTTGGCGACGGAGGAATCGTCTTCAACCAGCAGAACCCTCATGGCGATATCCCGACGTTTGATGGCGCGCTTTCGCTACCCGACTCTGGTAATGGTCCCCGATCCTTGATGATCGATTTCAACCATCCCGTTTACACAAGTTAACAGACGATTCAGCTTAACGCCAGCGCCAAGCGCTTACACAACGTTAATCCTTCCATCGCAAGATGCGATCATGGTGGTTAACGTCGCCTCCGTCCACAGAACTACCACTTAATAGGAGCGCGTTCCGTCTTGGGAACGCCGGTATCCGATCCATGCCGTTCGATATCGATCAGTTGATCCGCGACATCGACCAGATTCCCGACCGCAGCCGTTACGGCCGCGTCACCGCCGTGTCCGGCCTGATGGTCGAGGTCGGCGGGATCGAAAAGGAATTGTCTGTCGGTGGCCGCTGCATCGTCGAGACGCGCGACCGCCGCCGCATTCCGTGCGAGGTCGTCGGCTTCCGGCAGGGGCGGGCGCTCGCCATGCCCTTCGGTGCGCTCGACGGGGTGGGCCTGGGCTGCCGCGCGCTGGTGGCCGGCGACCAGGCGATGATCCACCCGACCGACGCCTGGCTCGGCCGTGTCGTCAACGCGCTGGGCGAACCGGTGGACGGCAAGGGGCCGTTGCCCAAGGGACCGCAAGGCACGCCGATCCGCAACAACCCGCCCAACGCCCATTCCCGCGCCCGCGTGGGGGGCAAGCTGGACCTGGGCATCCGCGCCATCAACGCCTTTCTCACCTGCTGCCGCGGCCAGCGCATGGGCATCTTCGCCGGATCGGGCGTCGGCAAATCGTCGGTCATGTCGATGCTGGCGCGCTTTTCCGCCGCCGAGGTCGCGGTGATCGGCCTGATCGGCGAGCGCGGACGCGAATTGCAGGAGTTCATCACCGAGGATCTGGGCGAGGAGGGGCTTGCCCGTAGCGTGGTCGTCTGCGCGACATCGGACGAGGCGCCGCTGATGCGCAAGCAGGCGGCCTACATGACGCTGGCGGTGGCCGAGCATTTCCGCGACCAGGGCCGCGACGTGCTGTGCATGATGGACAGCGTCACCCGCTTCGCCATGGCCCAGCGCGAGATCGGCCTGTCCGCCGGCGAGCCGCCGACGACCAAGGGCTATCCGCCGACGGTCTTCGCCGAGTTGCCGCGCCTGCTGGAGCGCGCCGGGCCGGGGGTGGTCGGGTCGGGCACCATCACCGGCCTGTTCACCGTGCTGGTCGACGGCGACGATCACAACGAACCGATCGCCGACGCCGTGCGCGGCATCCTGGACGGCCACATCGTGATGGAACGCAAAATCGGCGAGCGCGGGCGCTACCCCGCCATCAACATCCTGCGCAGCGTGTCGCGCACCATGCCGGGTTGCAACACGGCGAACGAGAATGAACTGGTCGGCTATGCCCGGCGCCTGCTGTCCTCCTACGACAACATGGAGGAGATGATCCGGCTGGGCGCCTACCGCCGCGGCACCGACCCGCAGGTGGACGAGGCGATCCATTACCAGCCGGCGCTGGAAGCCTTCCTGAAGCAGGGCAAGCGCGAGGCCACCGATCTGGAGACCAGCTACGCCATGCTCGCTGAAATCTTTGGGGTGCAGTGGCCGCAATGAGCCTGAAAACGATCATCCGCCTGCAGAAGCTGCAACTGGACGAGAAGCGTCGGGTCCTGGCGGAACTCCACACGCTGGCCGACCGGCTGCGCAACGAGATCGAGAAGGTGAAGCAGGAGATCGCGCACGAACAGGAAACGGTGCGCGACGACTTCTCCGTCTCCTTCACCTATTCCAACTTCGCCCAGGCGGCGCTGGAGCGCGGCCGCAAGCTTGGCGAATCCCTGGGCCAGGTTGAGGCGCAGATCAACATCGCCACCGACGAGATGGCCGAGGCGTTCCAGGAACTGAAGCGCTATGAACTGGCGGAAGAGGAGCGGCTGAAGCGCGAGCGCGACAAGCAGAAGCGCAAGGAGGCCGCGATGCTGGACGAAACCGCGCTGGTCGGGTTCAGGCGCCGGCAGGCGGAGGAGGAGGCGGCCGGGGGGTGAGGTTTGGGAGTGTGGGGTTCTGCTGCCCCCTCCCTAACCCTCCCCCGCTGCGCGGGAGAGGGGACTGCCGCCGCACCCCAAATCAGTTACGCCGACAAGCATCCTGCCCCCTCTCCCGCGGAACGCGGGGGAGGGATGGGGAGGGGGCATTGAGCGACAACGTCGCCCTTCAAACCGTCACCGAAACCAGCCCACCCGGCGACCCACCGCTAGGCCCGCCGGTTGTCGGCGCCGCAGCGCTGGTCCCCGCTGCCGTCCCGCCGCCGCCCGAAGCACTTGCGAACGAAACGCCGATCGACGCACCGGACGACCCGGAGTCGCTCGCCGCCGGGGTATAGGCACTGCCCGACGAGACCGCCGTTCCACTGCTGGAGCCGTCCGTCGATCCGCTGGTTTCCGTCTTCGCCGCGGCCGATTTCCGCTCGTCCTCCTGGGCAAGGCGGCTGGCGGTGCGGCGGTATTCCTCGACCACGCGCTGGGAGGGGATCTGGTCCTGGGTTTCGCCGGTGTCGAAATCGCGGAAATACAGAACGGCCACCCGCGCGCCCTGGTCATAGCGCAGGAAGGGGCTGATATAGCCGGGGCCCGAAGCCTTGTCCGTCCCGCCATCGGCGGTGCCGCCGGTGCTGTCGGCGGCAGGCGATGCCGAAGCGGACCCAGCCTCCGTCGGCTGGAAAGCCGTCGGTCGGATCGCCGTCGTGCTGGAAACGCCACGGATATCCATCGGTGCCTCCCGCGCTTCTTGCCCGCTTTCCAGGCGTTGCCGTTGAGACAGCCCCCGGCCGGGTGCCGCCCCGCTTCGCTCTCCCAGCCGTTCCCGCTACCCGTCCCGATCCGGTTCAGACCGAGATATTGAGATTCTGGCCGCGGGTGGGGGTGGTGTTGCCGCCGCTGGAACCGCTCTGGACCGTCTGCGCCTCCTGCTGGCGGCGGGTGCGCTCGGTCTGGTCTTCCTGCGCGGATTCGACGGGGGAGGTGGACCGCTGCGCCGCGGCCGGGCCGCTGCTGAGCGGGGTGGCGTAGGGCTGCTGTTGATAGCCGCCGATACCGCCAATGCTGCTGACGCCCATGATCGTTCCTCCGGTCGCTGATGCGACGCTTCCTAAACCAACTAGGCAAATTTTGCCCGATCGGAAGGGTTAGCGCCAGCGAAATCGCGCGGTTGGACAGCCTTTGTCGAGAATGTCAACGATCAAAGTGACTTGCGGTCAAACGGTCACAACTCTTTTTCCGTGACCGGTTCCGCTCCGGCAACCGGGGCGGCCACCGATGTGGCTGATTCCGTCGGCGACTCGGCGTTGCGCCACAGGGCGGCTTCGACCGCGAGCGTCCAGAAGCTTTCGGCCGCCTTGCTCTGGCGGGCGCGGGGGCGGACCAGCCGGATCTGCACCGGAACGGTCCAGCGCTCGTCGCCGGCCGGCACCCCGGCGCGCACCAGGGTGCCGCGCGCCATATCCTCGGCGATCAGGCTTTCCGGCAGCCATGCCACCCCGCGCCCGTCGCGCGCCAGCGTGCGCAGCACCGCCGCGAGGTGGGAGGTGAAGACGGTGTCGAGCGCATTGGTCAGCGGCTGCACCGCCCGTACCGCCTCCAGGATGCGGCCCATGCCGGATTCGCGGCTGTAGGACAGGTGCGGCAGCGGCTTGCTCTCCCCATCCGCCAGCAGATGGCGCGGCCGGCCGGCGGCATCGGGGGCGGTCACCGCCAGCAGACGGTCGCCGCCGACCACGACGGAGCGGAATGACTCCGCGTCCAGCCGGCCGGCCGCCGCCGGGTGGGCATGGCAGAGCAGGAACTGCGCCTGGCCGGCCAGCATCAGCCGCTCGCAGGCCTCCATGCTGTCGGACGACAGGGTGATGGCGCCCAACCTCGCCCGCGCCTCCAGCGCCCGCAGCCAGGAGGGGAAGAAGGTCAGCGACAGCGCGTGGGTGGCGGCGAAGCGCAGGGTCGCGGCCTCCGACTGGGCGGCGAGCCGGGCCTCCTCGCGGCCCTGCAGCAGGCGGCGCACGGTCTCGTCGGCGAAGGGGCGGAAGCGGCGCCCGGCCTCCGTCAGCGTCACCGGCTGGGCGCTGCGGTCGAACAGCGGGGTGCCGGCCCAATCCTCCAGCGCGCGGATGCGGCGGCTGAAGGCCGGCTGGGTCAGGTGGCGTGCGTCGGCGGCGCGGGAGAAGTTGCCGCAATCGACCAGCGCCAGGAAATCGTCGAGCCAGGAGAGTTCCATCGCCCAATCTTCGTCACGGAATCTTCGTCGCGGGATTTTCGTTACGTCTGGCGGGCCGGCTTTCCGGCGCCCATGCCGAACCCGCATGATGCGTTCCGACCTTGGCATTGGCCCGGCGGCCCGCCTCATCCCTACAGTGCCGGCATCGAACACGCCACCACGTTGCAAGGGGAACCGCCATGCGCATCGTCGAAATCCGTGAGCAGACCGCCGGCATCAAGTCCGACATCGCCAACGCCTTCATCGATTTCAGCCAGATGACGTGCAGCGTCGTCGCGGTGGTCACCGACGTGGTGCGCGACGGCAAGCCGGTGATCGGCTACGGATTCAATTCGAACGGCCGCTATGCCGCGGGCGGGCTGCTGCGCGAGCGCTTCATTCCCCGGCTGATGTCGGCCGCGCCCGACAGCCTGCTGGACGACAGCGGCGAGAACCTCGACCCGTTCCGCATCTGGGCGCGGTTGATGACCAACGAGAAGCCGGGCGGTCATGGCGAGCGTTCCGTCGCCGTCGGCACCATCGACATGGCGGTGTGGGATGCCGTGGCGAAGATCGCCGGCGTGCCGCTCTACCGCCTGTTGGCCGACCGTTTCCGTGGCGGGGTGGCCGACGACAGCGTCTGGGTCTATGCCGCCGGCGGCTACTACTATCCCGGCAAGGACGTGACGGCGCTTCAGGACGAGATGCGCAGCTACCGCGACCGCGGATACAAGGTCGTGAAGATGAAGATCGGCGGTGCGCCGCTGGCGGAGGATCTGCGCCGCATCGACGCGGTGCTGGAAGTGGTCGGGTCGGGTGAGAACCTGTGCGTCGACGCCAACGGCCGCTTCGACCTCGACACCGCCATAAACTATGCGGAGGCGCTGAAGCCCTACGGCCTGTTCTGGTACGAGGAGGCCGGCGACCCGCTGGACTATGCGCTGCAGGCCGAACTCGCCAACCACTATGACCGCCCGATGGCGACCGGCGAGAACCTGTTCTCCCACCAGGACGCCCGCAACCTGATCCGCCATGGCGGCATGCGGGCCGACCGCGACTGGCTGCAGTTCGACTGTGCGCTGAGCTATGGGCTGGTGGAGTATCTGCGTACGCTCGACATGCTGAAGGACAATGGCTGGTCCAGCCGGCGGGTGGTTCCGCATGGCGGGCACCAGATGTCGCTGAACATCGCCGCCGGCCTGCATCTGGGCGGCAACGAATCCTACCCCGACGTCTTCAAGCCCTTCTGCGGCTTCGCCGACGGTATCGCGGTCGAGGATGGCCGGGTGCGCCTGCCCGACCTGCCGGGCGTCGGATTCGAAGCGAAGTCGGAGCTGTTCGCGACGATGAGCGGGCTGCTGGAAACCCGATAACGCTGCTCAAGCTTACGATCAGAACCTGTTCCATTGGGAGACGGCATCGCGATTGTTCGAATCGGCCATTGACCGAGTGCCGCGCTGCGGCAATCTGTTGGTGGTCGCAACGTTTCAGAAAGGAGGTGATCCAATGTCTCATGGAGCCAGTCCGGTCGTCGCCGCATTGTTCGGTCTCGCCACTCTCCTGACGGCGGGGATCGCCAACGCGGACTGTTCGTCCACCCACAGCGCAAGCGCCTCGCCGCCGCCGGCCTCCAGCACCGTCGGGTCGGCCGGCACGCCGGCGCCCAGCACCACGCGCGGCGGGTGATGGCTGAACGCTGACGACCAGGAACATCCATGCATGGAAACGGGCCGTCCCCAACCGGGGCGGCCCGTTTTCTTTTCCGGTTAAAAATGCAATGAAATCGGGTTGTGGGTCGATCTATCCGAAAAATACCACAGAGGTGAGCGATCGTTGCTTTTCCGCACTGTGGAAGCCCATGTATTGGAATTTTTAATACTTAGCTGCCACCATCGCGCGTGAAACCCCCGATACGGGTTCGGGGCGTGTTGGGAGGGCACAATGGATCATTCGACCGGTCATCACCATGGCTGCTGCCAGGGCGAACACAGCTCGCGCCGCGGGTTCCTGAAGCTGGCGACGCTGGGTGCCGGCGTGACGCTGATGGCGCCGATGATGATGAGCCGCCCGGCCCTGGCCGGCAGCGTCGACACGCTTCTGCTGTCCTGCATGGACTATCGCCTGATGGGCCATGTCGCCAGCTACATGAACGCCCGCAACATGCAGGCGAACTACGACCACGTCATCCTGGCCGGCGCCAGCCTGGGTGCGCTGACCGAGAAGAAGCCCGCCTGGGGCGAGGCGTTCTGGGACCATGTCGCGGTCGCCAAGGAACTGCACCACATCAAGCGCGTGATCGTCATGGATCACCGCGACTGCGGCGCCTACAAGGTCTTCCTGGGCATGGACCTGTCGCCCGATCCGGCCAAGGAGGCCGAGGTGCATGGCCAGTACCTGACCAAGCTGAAGGCGATGGTCAAGGAACGCCACCCGGACCTCGAGGTCGAACTGCTGCTGATGGGCCTCGACGGCAAGGTCGAGAAGCTGGCGGCGTAAGGGGGGAGGAAACCCTTTCGCCGCAACGGCATGCACAGATCGCCAAGTGACGTTATTCATTTGGAATCAAAGAGACTTTGCGTCATCCCCGCGAAGGCGGGGATCCAGGAAACTTCGCAATCAAGCGGCTGAAGCAACTGGATTCCCGCCTTCGCGGGAATGACGGCCGACGAAGTTCTTGAGTCCAGTGCCTTGTTGGTCCGCGAGATCTGTGCATTCCGTAGCCTCTCCCCCCGGGGAGAGGAGTTCCTTTCCAAGTCTCCCCCTCACATATCCAGCCCCAGATCCAAATTCGGGGCGCTGTGGGTCAGCCAGCCGCAGGAGATCATGTCGACGCCGGTTTCCGCGATGGCGCGGACGGTGGCGAGCGTGACGTTGCCCGACGCCTCGGTCAGCAGGCGGCCGTCGACCATCCGCACGGCGCGGCGCAGCGTGTCCGGGTCCATGTTGTCGAGCAGGACGACATCGACCGGCAGGCCCATCAGCTCGTCCAGCTGGTCGAGCGTGTCGACCTCCACCTCCACCTTCACCATGTGGCCGATGGCGGCGCGGACGCGCTCCACCGCCGGGCGCACGCCGCCGGCAACGGCGATGTGGTTGTCCTTGATGAGGACGGCGTCATCCAGCCCGAAACGGTGGTTGAAGCCGCCGCCCAGCTTCACCGCATGCTTTTCCAGAACGCGCAATCCCGGGGTGGTCTTGCGGGTGCAGACGATGCGGGCATTGGTGCCCTCCACCTCGCGCACCAGGGCGCGGGTGGCGGTGGCGATGCCGGACAGCCGGCCCATCAGGTTCAGCGCCGTGCGCTCCGCCGTCAGCAGGGCGCGGGCCTTGCCGGTCAGCGTGGCGATGGTGCCGCCGGGGGGGACGTCTTCGCCGTCGATCCGTTCCAGCGCCACGGCGATGTCGGGATCGAGCAGGCGGAAGGCGATCAGCGCCGCTTCCAGCCCGGCGACGCGGCCGTCCTTGCGGGCGGCGATGCGGGCGGTCGCCACCGCGTCGGCCGGGATGATGCTGTCGGTGGTGATGTCGCCGGCCCGGCCGAGATCCTCCACCAGGGCGGCGCGGACGATGGGCTCGACGGTCAGAGGATGCAGCATGCGGCGTCTCCGGACAGGGGACCGGCGGTGCCGGCCAGATCGCTGAGGGTCAGGGTGCGGGTGGTTGCCCCATCACCATGGATGGGGTTGGGGAGGGGATGGTCGCTGCGGCAATGGGCGCCGCGGCTTTCCTCCCGCGCCAGCGCGGCATGGACGACCAGCCGGCCGACCAGCAGCCGGTTGCGCGCCTCGCCCCACAGGCGGACGATGTCCGGCGGGGCTTTGGCGTCTTCGTGGGCGTCATCCTCCTCGCACCGGAGCATGTCCAGGGCCGCCGCCAACCGGTCGAGCTTGCGCCGGGCGGCCAGCAGTCCCAGCCCGTCGCGCACCAGCCCGGCGCCGTCATAGAGCGCGGTGCGCGCCTCCGCCCCGATGGCGTCGAGCAGGATATGGCTCACATCGGCGGCGACCGCCGGCGGACGGGGCAGGGCGAAGGGCGGCAGCGGCGCCAGGGGGCGCTCCGCCACGTCGCGGGCGACGCGGGCGCCGAAGACAAGCGCCTCCAGCAGGGAATTGCTCGCCAGACGGTTGGCACCATGGACGCCGGTGCAGGCGACCTCGCCGCAGGCCCACAGCCCCTCCAGGCTGGTGCGCCCGTCGGCGTCGGTGACCACGCCGCCCATATGATAGTGGGCGGCCGGCGCCACCGGCATCGGCTCGGCGAAGGGATCCAGCCCATGCTCGGCGCAAAGCGCCAGCACGGTGGGGAAGCCGTCGGGCTTGGCAGCCAGCGCCGGGCGCAGGTCGAGGAACACCGGCTCCCCCGCCGAGACGCGGCGGCCGATGGCGCGGGCGACCACGTCGCGCGGCGCCAGTTCCGCCAGCGGATGCTCGTCGGGCATGAAGCGGTGGCCCTGGCGGTCGAGCAGGACGGCGCCGGCCCCGCGCAGCGCCTCGGTCAGCAGCGGCACCGGGTCGGCGTCGACGGCCAGCGCCGTGGGGTGGAACTGCACGAACTCCAGGTCGGCCAGCCGGGCCCCGGCCCGCGCGGCAATGGCGAGGCCGTCGCCGGTGGCCTCCGCCGGATTGGTGGTGCGGGCGAAGGTGGCGCCGATGCCGCCGGTCGCCAGGATCACGCGGGGCGCGCGGTGCAGCACCCAACCCTCCGGATGGCAGGCCAGCAGGCCGCAGACCCGGCCGTTGCGCAGCACGAGATCGACGGCGAAGGCGTCGGTCTCCACCCGCACCGACGGGGTGGTGCGCAGGCGGTCGGCCAGGGCGGTGACCAGCGTCCGTCCGGTGGCGTCGCCCCCGGCATGGACGATGCGGGCGGCGCCATGGGCGGCCTCGCGGCCCAGCAGCGGCGAGCCGTCGGGCGCGCGGTCGAAGGGCAGGCCGTCGTCGAGCAGGCGGCGGACCAGGGCGGCGCCGTCGCGGGTCAGCAGGGCCGCCATCGCGGCGTCGACCAGCCCGGCCCCGGCGGCGACGGTATCGGCGGCATGGTCCTCCGGCCGGTCGCCGGGACCGACGGCGGCGGCGATTCCGCCCTGGGCGTAGAGGCTGGAGCCGCCGGGCAGGCCGGTGGTCTTGGTGATGAGGGTGACGGCGCGCGGGGCGAGTTGCAGGGCGGCGGTCATCCCGGCAAGACCGGAACCGACGACGATCACCTCGGCATCGCGGACATCGTAAGGCGTGCTGGAGGTCATGGGGGACTCCTGATTCTCCCTCTCCCGCCCCGGGAGAGGGAAGGGGCCCATGCGCAGCATGGGAAGGGTGAGGGGGGAGGTGAGGATCAGGGATCCATGTCCGGATCGCCCCTCACCCTCCCCCCGCCCCCGGCGCGGGTCCCCTCCCTCTCCCGGGGCGGGAGAGGGCGTTTCTACGCGCTCACTTCGGCTTCACCGCCAGCATGCGTTCCACCGAGCGGCGGGCGCGGGCGGCGAGCGCGTCGGGGATCTCGACGCGCGGCTCCAGGGTCTGCAGCGACTCCAGGATGCTCGACAGGGTCACCGTCTTCATGTGCGGGCAGAGGTTGCAGGGGCGCACGAACTCCGTCTCGGGCGAGGCGGCGGCGACGTTGTCGCTCATCGAGCATTCGGTGACCATCAGCACCCGCGGCGGCTTCTCGTTGCCGACGAAATCGATCATGCGGGCGGTGGAGCCGACGAAATCGGCCGCGTCCAGCACGTCGGGCGGGCATTCGGGATGGGCGATCACGGTCAGCCGGTCGAAACGGCGGCGGAACTCCTCGATCTCGGCGCCGGTGAAGCGCTCATGCACCTCGCAATGGCCCTTCCAGGCGATGATCTCGACCTTGGTCTGGGTGGCGACGTATTTCGCCAGATACTCGTCGGGCAGGAAGATCACCCGGTCGACGCCGAGCGATTCCACCACCTCCACCGCGTTGCCGGAGGTGCAGCAGATGTCGACCTCCGCCTTCACCTCGGCCGAGGTGTTGACATAGGCGACCACCGGCACGCCGGGATGCGCCTCGCGCAGGAGCCGGACGTCGGCGGCGGTGATGCTGTCGGCCAGCGAGCAGCCGGCGTTGCGGCTGGGGATCAGCACCGTCTTGGCCGGGTTCAGCAGCTTCGCCGTCTCCGCCATGAAATGCACGCCGGCCAGCACGATGACGTCGGCGTCGGTCTGCGTCGCCTTGGCGGCCAGCGCCAGGCTGTCGCCGACGATGTCGGCCACGCCGTGGAAGATCTCCGGCGTCTGGTAGTTGTGCGCCAGGATGACGGCGTTGCGCTCGCGCTTCAGCTCGTTGATGGCGTGGACCAGCGGCGCGTGGAAGGGCCATTCGATGGCCGGCACGACGCGTTTCATCCGCTCATAGATCGGCGCGGTCGCCGCAGCGACGGCAGGGGTGTAGGCGAGTTCGGCGACCTCGGGCATCATGTGCTCCGCTCTATGCTCGTTCTGAGCAAAACCATATGTGCTCGATCAGAGCATATCAAGCGGAAAAGATCGGACGGAAACAATCGGGCTTTGGCGGCGTTGTGCGTAACGTGGGCGGAGCCGGCAGCGCGGCTTCGTTCCGGTCAGCGCTGTCCGGAGATTTGCCGATGAAAGCCTTCCTTGCCGCGCTCGTCGCCATCCTCGTCCTGGCGGGTGGCGCCTGGGCGGTCCTGCCGACCTTGTTCGCCCGCAGCGCCGACGAGACTTTCGCCTCTGTGGGCGCGCGGGTGGGGGAGGAGGCGTCGGTCGAGCACCGCAACTTCTCCGGCCGACCGCAGACCGACCGCAAGGAATGACCCCTCAGTCGGGAACAAGGCGGGAATAAGGGATGACCTCGGCCGGGTAGCTCCGACCGGGTAAGGCAACCTTTGGTCCTGCCCGGCGTTGTTCCTATTCAGGCCAGCCATGGCCTTCGTTGAGGGTTCCGGAGCGGCTTGCGGGAGTGTGATGACGGTTCATGATCCGGAAAGCGGCGCGGATGGCTTGCGCGCCGACGTCTACCGGCTGCTGGCGCTGACGCTGGCGGCCCCGCCGGGCGCCGACCTGCTGGCGCTGCTGGGCGGCCTTTCCGGCGATGCGACGCCGATCGGCCGCGCCTTCGACGATCTGGCTGCCCGCGCCCGTGCCACCGGCCCCCAAGCGGTGGAGCGCGAGTTCAACGCGCTGTTCATCGGCGTCGTCCAGGGCGAGCTGGTCCCCTACGCCTCCTACTACCGCACGGGTTTCCTGACCGACCGGCCGCTGTCGGCCCTGCGCGCCGACCTTCAGGCGCTGGGGCTGGAGCGCGTGCCCGGCGTGTCGGAGCCGGAGGACCACATCGCCGCCCTGTGCGACGTGATGGCGGTGCTGATCCGCGAGGAGGCCGACCCGGCGGTGCAGCGCCATATGCTGGACAGCCATCTGATGCCCTGGGCCGGGCGCTTCTTCCAGGATCTGGAAGGGGCCGAGACGGCCGGCCTCTACCGCCCGGTCGGCACCATCGGCCGCCTGTTCCTGGAGATCGAACGGGTAGCTCTCAACCGACAGACCGACCAGTTGGAGGAGGCCGACGCATGAAGACGCCGCCAGAACCCCCGCGCAATCCCCCGCCCGGCAATCCGCTGCAGCGCCGCGACATCCTGAAGACGTTGGGCCTGGGTGCGGCCGGCGCCGCCGCGGCCGCCGTGCTGCCGGCCGGCGACGCGGCGCAGGCGATGGAATCGCCGCAGGAGCAACTGAAGACCCGCTATCGCGAAACCGAACACGTCAAGCGCTTCTATGCGCTGAACCGCCTGTAGGGCGATCCGGAGGGAGTCCATGCTGGTCAAACGCAGCTCGGCGAAAACGGCAGGCGCAAAGCGGTCGGGACTGGTCGCGGCATTGGCCGACAGCCTGGAATCGGGTGTCAGCCGCCGCGGCTTCCTGCGCCGCTCCGGCCTTGCCGCGGGCGGCATCGCCGCGGTCGGCGCGCTGCCGGGCGCGATGATCCGCAAGGCGGAGGCCGGTCCCATCCTGCCGAATGTCGAGGTGGTGACGCGCAAGAACGTCTGCACCCACTGCTCGGTCGGCTGCACGGTGATCGCCGAGGTGCAGAACGGCGTCTGGGTCGGGCAGGAGCCGGGCTGGGAAAGCCCGATCAACCAGGGCACCCACTGCGCCAAGGGCGCCTCGGTGCGCGAACTGACCAAGGGCACCCGCCGGGTCAAATACCCGCTGAAGCTGGTGGATGGGGTTTGGCAACGCATCACCTGGGACCAGGCGATCGAGGAGATCGGCAACAAGCTGCTGGAGATCCGGCAGGCGTCCGGTCCCGACGCGGTGTTCTGGCTGGGCTCGGCGAAATTCTCCAACGAGGGGGCCTATCTCTACCGCAAGCTGGCGGCCTTCTGGGGCACCAACAACGTCGATCATCAGGCGCGCATCTGCCATTCCACCACGGTCGCCGGGGTGGCGAACACGTGGGGCTACGGCGCCATGACCAACAGCTACAACGACATCCAGAACTCCAAGGCGCTGCTGATCGTCGGCGGCAACCCGGCGGAGGCGCACCCGGTGTCGATGCAGCACATGCTGCGCGGCAAGGAGCACAACCGCGCGCCCTTCATCGTCATCGACCCGCGCTTCACCCGCACCGCCGCCCACGCCACCGAATATGTCCGCATCCGTCCCGGCACCGACATCCCGATCGCCTGGGGCCTGCTGTGGCACATCTTCGAAAACGGCTGGGAGGACAAGGACTATATCCGCCAGCGCGTCTACGGCATGGACGAGATCCGCGCCGAGGTGAAGAAGTGGACTCCCGAGGAGGTCGAACGGGTGACCGGCGTTCCCGGCGCCCAGCTTCGCCGGGTGGCGGAGGTGATAGCGAAGAACAAGCCCAGCACCGTGATCTGGTGCATGGGCGTCACCCAGCACACGGTGGGCACCGCCAACGTCCGCGCGCTGTCGATCCTGCAACTGGCGCTGGGCAACATCGGCGTGGCCGGCGGCGGCGCCAACATCTATCGCGGCCACTGCAACGTGCAGGGCGCCACCGACTTCGGCCTCGACGTCAGCACGCTGCCCGCCTATTACGGGCTGGCCGAAGGGGCGTGGAAGCATTTCGCCCGCGCCTGGGACGTCGAATACGACTATCTGAAGGGCCGCTTCGCCTCCAAGGAGCTGATGGAGGCCAAGGGCATCCCGACCACGCGCTGGTTCGACGCGGTGCTGGCCAAGCCGGGCGACATCGACCAGCCCAGCCCGTTGCGCGCCATGATGTGCTTCGGCCATGGCGGCAACACCGTCACCCGCATGCCGGAGATGGTGAAGGGGCTGGAGAAGCTGAGCCTGCTGGTCATCGCCGACCCGCACCCGACCACCTTCGCCGCCATCAAGGAGCGGCGCAACGGCACCTACATCCTGCCGGCCTGCAGCCAGTTCGAGACCGACGGGTCGCGCACCTGCTCCAACCGCTCGATGCAGTGGGGGGAAAAGGTGGTGGAGCCGATCTTCGAATCGAAGGACGACTACACCATCATGTACCTGCTGGCGCGCAAGCTGGGCTTCGCCGACCGGATGTTCAAGCACATCACGGTGGAGGACACCCGGCCGGTGCCGGAGGACATCCTGCGCGAGATGAACCGCAGCTGCCTGTCCATCGGCGCCACCGGCCAGTCGCCGGAACGGCTGAAGATGCACATGAAGCATCAGGCCGATTTCGACAAGATCACCATGCGCGCCTCCTCCGGCCCCTGCGCCGGCGACTATTACGGCCTGCCCTGGCCCAGCTGGGGCCATCCGGAGATCAGGCATCCCGGATCGGCGGTGCTGTATGACACTTCCAAGCATGTGATGGACGGCGGCGGCGTCTTCCGCGCCCGCTTCGGGGTGGAGCGCAACGGCGTCTCGCTGCTGGCCGACGGCTCCTATTCGAAGGGGTCGGAGATCGAGGACGGCTATCCCGAATTCACCATGGCCGTGCTGAAGAAGCTGGGCTGGGACAAGGATCTGACGCCCGACGAGATGCGGGTCATCCAGGCCATCGGCGGCGGCGGGGCAGAGGTGGACAATGTCAGCTGGCAGACCGACCTGTCGATGGGCATCATCCGCGTGGCGCTGAAGCATGGCTGCGTGCCGCACGGCAACGCCAAGGCGCGCGCCGTCGCCTGGAACCTGCCCGATCCGGTGCCGATCCATCGCGAGCCGATCTATTCCCCGCGCCCCGATCTGGTGAAGGACTTCCCGGCCATCGAGGACCGGCGCGACTTCCGTCTGGTCCAGCTTGCCCGCTCGCTTCAGTTCAAGGTGGCCGACAGCGACCTGCGCCAGCGCTTCCCCATGATCCTGACCTCCGGCCGGCTGGTCGAGTATGAGGGCGGCGGCGAGGAAACCCGGTCCAACCCCTGGCTGGCCGAACTGCAGCAGTCGATGTTCGCGGAGATCAACACCAGGGACGCCGAAAAACTGGGCATCCGGGACGGCGCCTGGGTCTGGGTCTATGGGCCGGAGGACGGCAGCAAGGCCAAGGTGCGGGCGCTGGTCACCGACCGCGTCGGCGGCGGCACGGTGTTCATGCCCTTCCACTTCTCCGGCTTCTGGCAGGGCGAGTCCTTGCGCGGCAACTACCCGCCCGACACCGACCCCATCGTGCTGGGCGAGCCGGCCAACGGGGTGACGACCTACGGCTACGACCCCGTCACCTTCATGCAGGAAACCAAGGTCACCCTCTGCCGGGTCGAACCGGCATGACGTGCAGGAGCTGAGTAGAACGATGGCCCGGATGAAGTTCCTGTGCGATTCGGAACGCTGCATCGAATGCAACGCCTGCGTCACCGCCTGCAAGAACGAGCATGAGGTGCCCTGGGGCATCAACCGCCGCCGGCTGGTCACGCTGAACGACGGCAAGCCGGGCGAGCGGTCGATCTCCATGGCCTGCATGCATTGCAACGACCCGCCCTGCGCCGCGGTGTGCCCGGTCGACTGCTTCCTGCAGACCGCCGACGGCGTGGTGCTGCACAGCAAGGATCTGTGCATCGGCTGCGGCTATTGTTTCTACGCCTGCCCGTTCGGCGCGCCGCAATACCCGCGCACCACCGACTTCGGCAGCCGCGGCAAGATGGACAAGTGCACCTTCTGCGCCGGCGGTCCCGAACCGGACGGCAGCGTCGAGGAGTACCAGAAATACGGCGCCAACCGGCTGGCCGAGGGCAAGCTGCCGCTCTGCGCGGAGATGTGCTCCACCCGCGCGCTGATGGCCGGCGACGGCGCCATCCTGGCCGACATCTATCAGGAACGGTCGCTGCGGCGCGGCTACGGCTCCGGTGCGCCGGGCTGGTCCACCGCCTATGGGCGGAATGAGCGCGGCTCCCCCTTCACGCCCGGCGCGCCGGGGACGGGAGGGGCGTGAGCGTCGCGCCGGTCGCCCCCTCCCCATCCCTCCCCCGCTCCGCGGGAGAGGGGGCAGGATGCTTGGCAGAGTTTTGCGCGGAGCGGCGGCAGTCCCCTCTCCCGCGTTAGCGGGGGAGGGTTAGGGAGGGGGCGACCGGCGCCCTCCCAGATGAGAGACCATACCGGGAGACCAACCCATGCGCCCCCTCTCCGCCCTGTTGCTGCTGATCGTCCTGCTGGCCGCTCCGACTTTCGCACAAGCGCAACTCACCCAGGTGCCCGGCGCCAACTCCCCCACCACGAAGGAGCAGGTGCCGCTCTACGTCCCGCAGGACGACAAGGTCGTCGGCCGCGTCAGCATCCCGGACGAGAAGCTGGCGGTGCTGGTCCAGCCGGAAGGGCGGGAATGGCGGGAGTGGCGCACCCACACGCTGCGGCTGGCCATCGGCGGGCTGGCCATCGGCATGACGGTGGTGCTGGCGATCTTCTTCCTCTATCGCGGCACGATCCGCATCCATGGCGGCAAGGCGGGGCGGCTGGTGCTGCGCTTCAACGGGCTGGACCGCTTCGCCCATTGGACGACGGCGGTCAGCTTCCTGACCATGGCGCTGACCGGCGTGATCCTGACCTTCGGCCGGCCGCTGCTGATCCCGCTGATCGGCCATCAGGCCTTCACGCCGCTGGCGGAATATTCGAAGTCGATCCACAACTTCGTCAGCGTGCCCTTCGTCGTCGGGCTGCTGATGATCATGGCGTTGTGGCTGCGCGACAATATTCCGGAGAAGGCCGACTGGATTTGGATCAAGTCGGCGGGCGGGCTCTTCTCCAAGGCCGGCCATCATCCGGAAGCCGGGCGCTTCAATGCCGGCCAGAAACTGGTGTTCTGGAGCATCGTGCTGGGCGGTGTCGTGATGGCGGCCACCGGCTATCTGCTGATGGTGCCCTTCGCCTTCACCGGGATCGGCGGGATGCAGACCATCCATGTCATCCACGGGCTGCTGGCGGCGGCGCTGATCGCCGCGGTGATCGGTCACATCTACATCGGCACCATCGGCATGGAAGGCGCCTTCGACGCCATGGGCTCCGGCGAGGTCGACGAGAACTGGGCGATGGAGCACCACCGCCGCTGGTATCAGGAACAGCTGCGCAAGGGCTATGTCGAAGGGCGCCAGCCGGCGGAGTGAGGCTCACCGCAACCACCGTCATTGGGTGGGATGCGAACAATCCCACCCCCGCACCGTCTCCTTCCATAGTACAATTTACCCTTCCCCTCTCAGAGTGGCTGAATGGCCCCGACAAACGCGTTGGACCGGAGACCTGACCGGTTCACCACACTGAGAGGAACGGCCCAAATGCTCCACCAGGCTCTCGAAACGCTCCAGAAGCAGATCGCGCTCCGCCCCCGCTACGACAACTTTATCGGCGGCCAGTGGGTTGCGCCGGTGGACGGCCAATACTTCACCAACCTGACCCCGATTACCGGCAAGCCGCTGTGCGAGGTCGCCCGTTCCCAGGCCGCCGACGTGGAGCTGGCGCTGGACGCCGCCCACAAGGCCAAGGACGCCTGGGGCCGCACCTCGCCGACCGAGCGCTCGAACATCCTGCTGAAGATCGCCGACCGCATGGAAGAGCGGCTGGAGATCATCGCGCTGGCCGAGACGCTGGACAACGGCAAGCCGATCCGCGAGACCCGCGCCGCCGACGTTCCGCTCGCCATCGACCACTTCCGCTACTATGCCGGCTGCATCCGCGCCCAGGAAGGCTCGATCGCCGAGATCGACCACACCACCTACGCCTACCACTTCCATGAGCCGCTGGGCGTCGTCGGCCAGATCATCCCCTGGAACTTCCCGCTGCTGATGGCCGCCTGGAAGCTGGCCCCGGCGCTGGCCGCCGGCAACTGCATCGTGCTGAAGCCGGCCGAGCAGACCCCGATGGCGATCCTGGTCCTGATGGAGATGATCGGCGATCTGCTGCCGCCGGGCGTCATCAACGTCGTCAACGGCTTCGGCATCGAGGCCGGCAAGCCGCTCGCCACCAGCAAGCGCATCTCGAAGATCGCCTTCACCGGCGAGACCTCGACCGGCCGCCTGATCCTGCAGTACGCCTCCGAGAACATCATCCCGTCGACCGTCGAGCTGGGCGGCAAGTCGCCGAACATCTTCTTCGAAGACGTCATGGCCTCGGACGATGAGTTCCTGGACAAGGCGCTGGAAGGCTTCGCGATGTTCGCGCTGAACCAGGGCGAGGTCTGCACCTGCCCGAGCCGCGTCCTCATCCAGAAGTCGATCTACGACCGCTTCATCAAGCTGGCGGTCGAGCGCGTCGCCAAGATCGCACAGGGCCATCCGCTGGACGGCGGCACGATGATCGGCGCCCAGGCGTCGCAGGAGCAGATGGAGAAGATCCTCTCCTACATCGAGATCGGCAAGGCCGAGGGCGCCAAGGTGCTGATCGGCGGCGAGCGCGCCCATCTGGGCGGCGAGTTGGAAGGCGGCTACTACGTCCAGCCGACCATCCTGGAAGGCCACAACAAGATGCGCATCTTCCAGGAGGAGATCTTCGGCCCGGTCGTCGCCGTGACGACCTTCGAGACCGAGGAAGAGGCGCTGGCCATCGCCAACGACAGCGAGTTCGGTCTGGGCGCCGGCGTCTGGACCCGTGACGGCAACCGCGCCTTCCGCATGGGCCGCGGCATCCAGGCCGGCCGCGTGTGGACCAACTGCTACCACCTGTATCCGGCGCACGCCGCCTTCGGTGGTTACAAGAAGTCCGGCATCGGTCGCGAGACGCACAAGATGATGCTCGACCACTACCAGCAGACCAAGAACCTGCTGGTCAGCTACAGCCCGAAAGCGCTCGGCTTCTTCTGAGCCCTGCTCCTCCCTATCGGGCAAACCTGGGCCGGGGGCGCGTCCCCCGGCCTTTTTTCTTTCTCCGCGTGGTTTCGTGATAAAGGACCGCCATGACCGACCGCGTGATCGCCACCCCTGAAGCCATCGCGCTGCTGGACCGCCTTGCCGCGAAGCACGGGCCGCTGATGCTGCATCTGTCGGGCGGCTGCTGCGACGGGTCGGCACCGCTCTGCCTGCCGAAGGGGGAGTTCCGCATGGGCGGGCGCGACCTGTGGATCGGCACGGTCGCCGGCGCGCCCTTCTGCATGTCCGACGACACCTTCCAATGGTGGCGCAACACCCAGGTCATCCTGGACGTTATCCAGGCGCGCGGCGGCGGCTTTTCGATCGAGGCGCCGGACGGCGTCCGCTTCACCGCCAAGGCCCGTCTGTTCACCGACGAGGAATTGGCCGGCTTGCCCGATCCGCAGCCGGCAGAGAGTATCTAGGCCGAGCATCTTCAGGAGCCGCCCCGCATCATGTCCTCCTTCACCGGTCCGCGGATTGGTCTTGCCCGCCGCCATCCCTGGAGTACCCTTGCCGGATCGCATCCGCGCACGGAGAGGGAGGCGCAAGCGGCATCGATGTCCACACGGGAGATCTCCGCAGACGGCCCCTCCACGGACGGCCCGGTGAAACCCGCGTCCGGCGACGGCATGCCGCGCGCCGTGACCCATGCCGAACGCCCCGACGAGGCGGCGAGGGAACTGCGCGCCGGGCTGGGCGAGGCGGCGCTGGAACTGGTGGTGGTGTTCTGCGCGCCCAGCTATGACCGCGACGCCCTGGCCGATGCCCTGGCGCGGGAGTTCGGCATGGTGCCGGTCATCGGCTGCACCACGGCGGGGGAGATCGGGCCCGGCGGCTACACCACCAACGCCCTGGTGGCTGTGGGCTTCCCGAGCGAGGATTTCACCATCGTCACCGCGCTGGTCGACCATGTCGACCGCTTCGAGATCGCCGACAGCACCGCCATCGCGCGCTCGCTGCTGTCGCGCCGCGACCGGGCGATGGCGAGCCGGCCGGTGCCGCTGGGCGAGGATGCCCGCAGCTTCGCCATGCTGCTGATCGACGGCCTGTCGATGAGCGAGGAGACGGTGGTCAGCGCGCTGCACAACGCGCTGATCGACATTCCGCTGTTCGGCGCCTCGGCCGGCGACGACCTGCATTTCGAACGCACCTTCGTCCTGCACGAGGGCGCCTTCCACCCCAATGCCGCGGTGGTGGCGCTGTTCACCACCAACCGGCCCTTCACCGTCTTCCGCACCCAGCATTTCGTCAGTTCCGACCGCAAGATGGTGGTCACCGGCGCCGATCCGCAGCACCGCATCGTCCATGAGATCAATGCCGAGCCGGCGGGCCGCGAATACGCCCGGCTGGTCGGTCTGGAGGGCGAGCCGCTGACCCCGATGATCTTCGCCGCCCATCCCGTCGTCGTGCGGGTCGGCGGCCAGTACCATGTCCGCTCGATCCAGAAGGTGAACGACGACGAGAGCCTGACCTTCTTCTGCGCCATCGACGAGGGCATCGTCCTGACGGTGGCGGAGGGGGTCGATCCGGTCTCCAACTTCGACGGTCTGATCGCGGGCATCGAGGAGGAGGTCGGTGCTCCTGACCTGATCCTCGGCTGCGACTGCATCCTGCGCCGGCTGGAGATGGAACAGCGGCAATTGAACGCCGTCATGTCGGAACGGCTGGCGCGCAACCGGGTTGTCGGATTCTGCGCCTATGGCGAACAGGTGAACGGCATGCACGTCAACCAGACCTTCACGGGCGTCGCCATCGGAGGACGTTGAGCCATGGCCGGCATCCAAACCCGCAACTGGACCCTCGACCCCGCCGACCGCATCGCCGAGCTGGAGCGCGAGAACGCCAAGCTCCAGCGCATCAACAAGGTGCTGATGGACCGCGTCGAGCGGTCGATGGATTTCCAGGGCGGCGCCTTCTCGCTGTTCCAGACCGCCATCGTGCTGGAGCAGAAGATCCGCGAGCGCACGCTGGAGCTGGAACGCGCCCTGCACAAGCTGGAGGACAGCAACCGCGACCTCGCCCGCGCCAAGGAGCTGGCGGACACCATGCGCACCCGCCTGTTCGAGGCGATCGAGTCGGTGAACGAGGGGTTCGCCCTGTTCGACTCCGCCGACCGGCTGGTGCTGTGCAACCGCAAATATTTGTCCTACTGGCCGTCGGTGGCGGGCCGCATCCAGGCCGGCATCCGCTTCAACGATCTGGTGGCGATGGTCGCCGCCGCCGGCGCGGTCAGCGAGCCGCCGCCGGACGTCTGGCTGCGCGAACGGATGGAGCACCGCCACGACCTGAAGGGCGTCTTCCTGAACCGGCTGTCCGACGGCCGCTGGATCCAGGTGAACGAGCGGCGCACCCGCGACGGCGGCATCGTCGGCGTCTACACCGACATCACCGTCATCAAGCATGAGGAGGAGCGTCGGCGTGAATCCGAACAGGCGGAGAAATCCGCGCTGATGATGCTGAACGACCAGCTTCAGCAGGCGAAGTCACAAGCCGATCAGGCCAACCTGTCGAAGACCCGCTTCATCGCCGCCGCCAGCCACGACCTGTTGCAGCCGCTGAACGCCGCCCGCCTGTTCGTCTCGGCGCTGGCCGACCTGGAACAGCCGCCCGCCAATGCGGAGCTGGTGGACAACATCGACTTGGCTCTGGCGTCGGTGGAGGATCTGCTGTCGGCGCTGCTGGACATCTCCAAGCTCGACGCCGGGGCGGTGACGCCGGAGGTCAGCGATTTCCCGCTGCGCGGCATCCTGGCGCCGCTCGCCACCGAATATGCCGCGGTGGCGGCGGAGCGCGGCATCGACCTGAAGGTGGTGGGATCGGGCGCGGTGGTGCGCAGCGACATGCGGCTGCTGCGCCGGATCGTGCAGAACTTCCTGTCCAACGCGCTGCGCTATGTCCAGGGCGGCCGGGTGGTGGTCGGCTGCCGCCGGACCGGCGACGGCATCCGCATCGAGGTGTGGGACAACGGCCCCGGCATCCCGCGCGACAAGATCACCGAGATCTTCCAGGAGTTCCGCCGACTCGATACCCCCGTCACCAAGGGACGCGACCGCGGCATGGGGCTTGGCCTCGCCATCGTCGACCGCGTCGCCCGCATGCTGGGCCACCCGATCACCGTGCGGTCGGAGCCGGGCCGGGGTTCGGTCTTCGCCGTCACCGTGCCGCGCGGGACGGAGAGGCGCGCCGTGCGTCCGGCCAACGTCGCCGCCCGGCCGATGACCAACCGGCTGGCCGGAACCTCGGTGCTGGTGCTGGACAACGAGCCGGCGGTGGTGGCGGGGATGGAGGCGCTGCTGCGCGGCTGGGCCTGCGACGTGGTGTCGGCCACCAACGGCGACGAGGCGCTGGCCCTGCTGTCCGGCATGCCGCAGCCGCCGGACCTGCTGATCGCCGACTATCACCTCGACGACGGGGCGCTGGGCGTCAACGAGGTGGCGCGGCTGCGCGCCGCCTGCGGCCGCATCCTGCCCGCCGTGATCGTTACCGCCAACCGCACGCCGGAACTGGCGGACGAGGCCAAGGCGGCCGGCTGTCTGGTGCTGAACAAGCCGGTGAAGCCGGCGCAGCTGCGCGCGGTGATGTCGGGGCTGGTGGGGGTGTGATTTACCAGTAACGCCTTACCGGTTCGGCTGTTGTCGGTTCTTATGACCGACCCCGCTGCGTTGCGCGACAAGGCGCTAGAGATCCACCGGCTGCTGTGCACCGTTTACAGCTGCCCGGTCGCCTATTTCCACAGCCTCGACCCGCTGAGCGAGCTGGTATCGTCGCTGCTGTCGCACCGCACCCGGAATGCGGCCTCCGGCGCCGCCTTCAAGGCGTTGCGGCGACGCTGGCCGGATTGGGAGTCGGTGCGCGACGCCCCGGTCGCGGAGGTGGAGGCGACCATCGCCGGCGTCACCTGGCCGGAGCAGAAGGCGCCGCGCCTCCAGGCCATCCTGCGCCGCATCACCGAGCGGGTGGGCAGCCTGTCGCTCGACCTGCTGTCCGGCATGACCGTGCCGGAAGCCCGCGCGTGGTTGGAGGAACTGCCGGGTGTCGGGCCGAAGACCAGCGCGGCGGTGCTGAGCTTCTCCACCCTGCGGCAGGCGGCCTTGCCGGTGGACAGCCATCACCACCGGGTCGCCGTGCGCACCGGCCTGATTCCCGCCAGCCTCGCCGTCGGACCCTCGCACGCCGTGCTGTCGGCGCAGTTGCCCGAGGGGTGGGACGCCCAGCAGGTCTACGACAACCACGAGGTCATGATGCTGCACGGCCAGCGCTGCTGTTACCATCAGGCGCCGGCCTGCGACCGCTGCGTGCTGCTGCGCCTGTGCCCGACCGGACAGGCTCTGCGGCCGTCGGAGGATGAGCGGGAGAGGGCGTGAGGGTGGGACGGCCGGGCGGTGAGGATGCCGGATTGACCTGATCCTGCTATAATGTACCGTCGTCAGGTACATGTTGCCGAAAGAGAGGTCGCCATGGGCTATGCTGAGCTGATCAAGAAGCTGCAGGCTTTGCCCGAAGACAAGCAGGCCGAAGTTTTTGATTTCGTCGAATTCCTGGCTGCCCGCTTCGCTGCTTCCAAGGATGCAGGAAGGGACGAGTGGTCCGGTAATCAATTCGCAGAGTTCAGCATGGAACAGGCGATGCGGGGGATGGAGGATGACCCCGTTACCTACAGCCGTGGCGATCTGCGGGAAGTCTGGCGATGAAACAGGCTGGTCAGATTGCGTTGGTGCCGTTCCCGTTCACGGATCTGAACGGGAGCAAGCTGCGGCCGGTATTGCTGATCCGACAGGCATCGTCCCAGTTCGATGATTGGCTTGTCTGTATGGTTTCATCACAGGTCCGGCAAGCTGAACCCGATCTTGATGAAATTCTCACTCCCGAAGATCCCGATTTCAATGACACAGGCCTGAAGGTTACCAGCGTAATGCGGTTGGGTCGGCTCGCAGTTATCGATGGAGCGCTGTTGAGCGGTCGGATTGGGGAGATTGGCACTGAGCGATTGGTTCGCCTACGCCAGCGACTGGCCGCATGGTTGACCGATGCGCCGAAATCTCCAGACTGATGGCGCTTCATTCCATTCGTTTTGTGCATTGCAACACGCAGCCATTCCCAGAATGCAGGGCCAATCACCGACTGCCGAGCGCATATAAGATCGTAAGAGCGACGAAGACGCCGCTCCGATCTTTATAAGACGAGGCCTGAGGTGATACACAAGATTCTGGACGCGATCGATGCCATCGTCGCGGAAAAACGTCAGAACGGTCAGCTTGAGGATTGGCTCAAGAGCGGTGCCGCTAAGCGTTTCTGCGAGAAGATTGCGTCCGAGCGCAAGCACTATTATCCAGCATTGCTTCTCTACTTGGAGCGCAATGGCGGACAGCATGTCTGACCGGTACAAGTAACGGGAACGGGCCGCGGCACTCCGCGGCCCGCCCGTTTTTGAGGGGCCTATTCGGCGGCCAGCGGCTTCGGCATCATGCTGCCGGTCTGCTGGAAGCGGGTGTGCCAGGCGAAGGCCTCCTCCAGCAGGTGCGGGGTGTGGCCGCCACGCTGGAGCGCCCGGCGCTGATAGTCCGTCGCCAACTCGCGATAGCTGGGATGGACGCAGTTGCGGATGATGGTCTCCGCCCGCTCGCGCGGGGCCAGACCGCGCAGGTCGGCCAGCCCGACCTCCGTCACCAGAACGTCGACGTCATGTTCATTGTGGTCGACGTGGCTGACCATCGGCACGACGCTGGAGATGGCACCGCCCTTGGCCAGCGACTTGGTGACGAAGATGGCGAGGTGGCTGTTGCGGGCGAAGTCGCCGGAGCCGCCGATGCCGTTCATCATCTGCGTGCCGTTGACATGGGTGGAATTGACGTTGCCGTAGATGTCGCACTCCAGCGCCGTGTTGATGCCGATGACGCCAAGGCGGCGGATCACCTCCGGATGGTTGGAGATCTCCTGCGGACGCAGCAGCAGCCGGCCCTTGTAGGAGCCGATCTTCGGCAGCACTTCGGCGTACTTCCCGGCGCTGAGCGTGATCGAGGAGCCGGACGCGAAGTTCAGCTTGCCGGCGTCGAACAGCTCGAAGGTGCTGTCCTGCAGGACCTCGCTGTACATGGTGAGGTCGTGGAACGGCCCGTCGATCAGCCCGTGCAGCACCGCGTTGGCGATGGTGCCGATGCCGGCCTGCAGCGGCGCCAGCGAGCGGCCCATCCGGCCCTGGCGAACTTCGCGGCCCAGGAACTCGATCAAGTGGCCGGCGATGGCGTTGGTCTCGTCGTCGGGCGGCAGGATGCTGGCGGAGCTGTCCTGCTTGCGCGTCACCACGATGGCCGCGATCCGTGACGGGTCGATCGGGATATAGGGCAGGCCGGCGCGGCTTTCCGCCGTCACCACCGGGATCGGCTCGCGGAAGGGGCGGCGGGTCGGGATGTAGACGTCGTGCATCCCCTCCAGATCCAGCGGCTGGGTCAGGTTCAGCTCGATGATGATCTTCTCGGCCAGGATGGCGAAGGTCGCCGAGTTGCCGATGGAGGTTGTCGGCACGATCCCGCCATTCTCGGTGATGGCGCAGGCCTCGATCACCGCGACATCGACCGGCCCCATCTGGCGCGAGCGCAGCAGCTCCACCGTTTCAGACAGGTGCTGGTCGACGAACATCACCTCGCCGCGGTTGATCGCCTTGCGCAGGACGGGGTCGGCCTGGAAGGGCAGGCGGCGCGACAGCACTCCCGCCTCCGTCAGGATGCGGTCCACGTCGTTGCCCAGCGAGGCGCCGGTCATCAGCGTGATCTTCAGCTTTTCCGAGGCGGCGCGCTCGGCCAGCGCCAGCGGAACCGCCTTGGCGTCGCCGGCGCGGGTGAAGCCGCTCATGCCCACGGTCATGCCGTCCTTGATGAGGAAGGCGGCCTCTTCCGCCGGAACCACCTTGCCCCACAGGGATTTCAGGCGGATGCGATCTCGGTACATCGGGCGTTCCTTTTATGAATGCTTTTTGGCGAATGGCGAACGATCCGTGCCTTGGCGGCCGTATTTCTTGTTTGAAAATACTCATAAGGAGGCGCTGTCCGGCGCCGCAATTGTTCGTCCGGAATATCAGGAAACGCTCAAGTGAATGGGTGGGCGAATATCGGATGATCGGTGCGCATTGCGGACGTTGACTTGGAAATGCGCCGGGGTGATTTGCTGAAACTCAGTTTCGCCTTCTGGTATTTGTGGGTGTCGGCCGGTCCCGCGCTTGTGCGCAGCTGTGTCTGTACGCGCCGGGGATGAGGGCGTAGCATCGGCCGGTCGATCCAACCGCAGGAGTCCGCCGGCGTGGCGTCCCCGCATCGGCCGACCGTCAGCACCCGCAGTTACGACGGGCATGAACGGCGGCACGCCCATGACCATCACCAGATCGTGCTGCCGGTCGCCGGGACCCTCGACATGCAGGTCGGCGGGGCTTGCGGCCGGGTGGGGGACGGGCGCGGGGTGCTGGTGGCCGACGGCGTGCCGCACAGCTTCCGCAGCGGCGGAATCAACCGCTTCGTCGTGCTGGACGTGCCGGCCGCCGGGTTGGTGCCGGAGGCGGCGGTGCGCGCCTGCGACGCCTTCTTCACCATCGACGGCGCGCTGGAGGGGCTGGTGCGTTACTTGGCTGCGGAGGCGGCCGACCAGCCGCTCGACCCGGTGCTGGCCCATCATTCGGCGGGGCTGCTGCTGCGCGCCCTGGAAGCCCGGCAACCGTCGCCGCCGCTGTCGGACGACCCCATCGACCGCGCCCTGGCCCTGATGGCGGAGCGCTGCACCGAGCCGCTGACGGTGGCGGAGTTGGCCGAGGCGGCCGGTCTGGCGCCCAGCCGGTTCCATGAACGCTTCCGCGCGCGGACCGGCAGCACCCCCGCCGCCATGCTGGCGGAGCTGCGGCTGGACCGGGCGGAGGCATTGCTGCGGGAGGGCAGGCTGCCGCTGGCCGAAGTGGCGTTGGCGGTGGGCTTTTCCGACCAGAGCGCCTTGACCCGCAGCCTGCGCCGCCGCCGCGGCACCACGCCGGGGGCGGTGCGGAAGTCTAGATAGAGCGGGCCGCCTCGACGATCACCGCCGCCACCGCATCCGGGCGCGACAGGTGGGGAGCATGGCCGCTGTCGACCTCCACCGTCCGGGCGCCGATGCGCGACGCGGTGGCGCGCAGGAAGTCGGGCGGCAGCATGCGGTCGTTGGTGGCGACGACATACCAGGCGGGCTTGGTCTTCCAGGCGGCGGCGCTCACCTTCGTCGCGAAGCAGGCCGCCGCCACCGGCCCCTGGGTGGCGGTCAGCAGGGCGGCCTCCTCCGCCGGCAAATCCTGGGCGAAGTTGCGGGCCATGCCCTCCGGTTTCAGGGTCAGGAAACGGTCCTTGTCCACCGAGACGCCCGACAGGCCGGCCGAGGGCGGGAAGGGCTTCAGCGTGTCGTTCGGCGACTGCCCGGCGTCGGGAGCGAAGGCGGCGATGTAGACCAGCGACTTCACCCGCTCCTGGTCGCCGATCTGGGTGATGACGGCGCCGCCCCAGGAATGGCCGACCAGCACCACCGGCCCCTTGGTCCGGTCGATGGCGCGCTGGACATGGGCGACATCGTCGTCGAGCGAGACCAGCGGGTTCTGCACCGCCACCACCGCGAACCCTTCCGCCTGCAGTCGGGGAATCACCCGGCCCCAGGAGGAGCCGTCGGCGAAGGCGCCATGGACGAGGATGATGGTGGGGTTGGAACTCTCGGTGGAACTCATGGACGTGGCTCCCGCTGGCGGTCGGATCGGCCAGTCAGAGCATGGCGGCACCGCGGCGGTCCAGCCGGGGCGGGGAGGTTTTTCTCAGGGTGGAAAAAGGTTTGCCGGTTATTCCGCCGGCTGCTGGCTCGTCCGCCTGCCGAAAGTCGCGATGCGGTAGACGTACCAGAGGGCGATCCCGGCGGCGACGATGTTGGAGATCGGGTTCAGCCAGCCGGCGACCTGCTGATAGCGGTCCTCCAGCAGATAGCCGGCACTGGCGAGAAAGGTCGTCCAGATCGCCGTGCCGACCGTGGTGTAGAGCAGGAAGGGGGCCAGCGCCATCTCCGACACCCCGGCGGGGATGGAGATCAGCGTGCGCACCGCCGGGATCATCCGGCCGATCAGCACCGAGCGGCCGCCATGCTCGCGGAAGCGGACGGCGGCCTGATCGACCTCCTCCGGCGCGATGGTCAGCCAGCGGCCATGGCGCCCGGCCCAGCGCTTCAGCCGGCGGCAGCCGACCCAGCGGCCGATCAGGTACCAGAACAGCGCCCCCAGCACGGCGCCGCCCGTGCCCGAGACGATGACCATCACCAGCCCCAGGTCGCCGCGCGCGGCGGTGAAGCCGGCCAGCGGCAGGATCAGCTCCGATGGGATGGGCGGAAACAGGTTCTCCGCGAACATCAGCAGAGCGACGCCGACATAGCCGGTGTGCTCCACCATACCGACGATCCAATCGAACAAATCCGTTCTCCCACGCTTGGCGCCCGTTCCCACCGTCGGACCAACACCGGGAAGGGTGGATTGGTTGCATGGAGGGGCTCGCACCGGCCGCCGGCTCTGCTTATGTTTGCAGGTGTAACGATTGAATGGGCGGAGGAGGGGGAAGGCGCAGATGGCGGCGATCAAGCTCGACCGGCATGAGAAGGGCATCCTGGCGGCCCTGCAGGAGAACGCCCGCCTGACCATGCAGGAGCTGGGCGACACCGTCGGCCTGTCGGCCTCGCCCTGCTGGCGCCGGGTGCGGTCGATGGAGGACATCGGCGTCATCCGCCGCTACACGGTGCAGCTCGACCCGCGCAAGCTGGGGCTGGGCGAGTGCGTCTTCGCCCATGTCACGCTGGAACGCCACAAGGAGAATGCGGTCGAACAGTTCGAGACCGCCATCGCCGACATGCCGGAGGTGCTGGAATGCTTCGCCGTCACCGGCGACGCCGATTACCTGCTGCGCATCGTCGTGCCGACGACGGAGGATTACGGCCGCTTCCTCAGCGAACGCATCTTCTCCATCCCCGCGGTGTCGCACGTCAAATCGAGCGTCACCCTGAAGGAGGTCAAGTTCGAGACCCGGCTACCGCTCGACCATCTGGAATGAGCGGATAAAGAAAATTCAGAAAATGTCAGGATATATTTCTATTCGACCAAATTAGTTCGAGGGTTAATCCTTGTTACCTATTTTCTAAAAATAGGAAGCGCGGCGTTTTCTTGTTAGTTACGCCGCGCCAAAAGTGACGTGATTTTAATTTGCTCTCTGGTTTGGGTGATCGCAAAAACTACAGATCGCTATTAATGAGCTTTGCCACGAAATCAATATACTTAGGATCGAAAGCTGTTTTAATAATGACTCTCGGGATGCGAAAATCTTCTGCGATTTTAGCATCGCTAACCGTTCCTGCTTGGCGCTTCTTAGATACAATCATGCGGTCTTCAATCGGGCATAGCAATTCAAGCGCTGCAAGCGCTGCCAAGCGCTCCGATGCGAAGGCGGGGAAAGCCGCAAAAACCTCACGAGACGTTTCCGGAAGCAGCAAATGGTCAACAAGTTTAAGTAGCTCATTTGGAGAGGACACGCGGTTATTCATGTCATCCAATAAGGCATGGCACATTTCTTTGCAGACCACAAAACGCGACCAGCAATAGTTAAGCTGGCTGGAGTATTGCACGTCTACGCAAGTGCCTGCACTATACACCCCCATAGCCCCTTCGTACCGAAGATAGCGCCCGATTATGGGATTGTCAGGCTCTTCAAATTTTATAAAGCTAATTTTGTCGATGTTACAGATCTGAGTAATAGAGTCCCGAATTGGTTGGATATGATAGGGTAGGGTGTTCGCTACGTGGCTTTTTCTGACCAATTGGCGGATGCTGCGAATCTTACTAAACACTTAACATTGCTCCCGTAAGAATCAATTAAGGCGGGAGAAACTCCCGCCTTAACTTTCTACTACGGACCTACTAACGCAGGTCAAGCATAAAGGAGTTCGGACGGTTGGCAGGCGACATCCTCCCAGGCGTCATGACGTACACAGCGACCAGCATCGATGGCAGCGTCAATTCGGTTGAGCGCGCCAAAAAAATCCTCGCGAGAAAGCGTATCGCCTTCACAGACCATGAACTTCATGTCCACTAGTCCGCTGGCACATGCCTTCTCAAAGCGGGTTATGAACTGCTGTTCTTCGGTCATTGTCGAACCCCTTTATGATTAAGAAACGAAACATAAGCAACGTAAGGATGCCCTATCCTCACGCTCTTACGCTCAATAGCGCAGGCTTGGCTGTAAGTGATTCACAGAGCAACAGATATCATGTCAAGAGTGATTTGCAAGCCCCACGTGCCATTCATCCGTTCCCTCTTCCAGACTGCGTCCCCTTGGCTACACCGCCCATGCTAACCAAGGAGTAAATGCTCCAATAGGGATCATTGAGCATCTGCAGGCAATGTAGCGTGCAGCAAACAGGAAAACAGTCGTCTGCCCCCTTTCCCGGCACGCACCATATATGCCGAGTAGGTTGCTCGTAATGGCCACGACTCGGTGTGCTTACCCAATTTGCCCCAACTCCGCCGCCAAGGCCGGCGCCAGATCGCCGCCGCCGGCCATCGTCACACGCTCCAGCCCCAGCCAGCCGGCCAGACGGCGCAGTTCCGCCGCCAGGGGCGGGGCGACGGTCCCGTGGCTGGCGTGGGATTCGGTGTGGGCGGCCTGGACCAGCAGGGCGGAGGACTTGCGGTCGGATTTCAGGTCGACGCGGGCGGCGATGCGCTCGTCCATCAGGAAGGGCAGGACGTAATAGCCATGTTCCCGCTTGTGGGCGGGTGTGTAGATCTCCAGCCGGATGCGGGCGCCGAACAGCCGTTCGGTGCGCTGCCGCTCCCAGATCAGCGAATCGAAGGGGGAGAGCAGGGCGCGGGCCGGGGCCTTGCGGGGAATGCGCAGGTCGGGGGTGACGTAGGCGGTGCGTTCCCAGCCCTCCACCGTCACCGGCAGCAGGTCGCCGGCTTCCACCAGTTCGGCGATGCGCAGGCGGGCGTCGGCGACGTCCAGCCGGTGATAGTCGCGCAGGTCGCGCTCGGTCGCCACGCCATGGGCGCGGGCGGCGATGCGCAGAAGGGCACGCTGGGCCTCGGCCTCCTCCGGAGTGGGGATATCGAGGACGGCGGATGGCAGCACCCGCTCCGGCAGGTCATAGAGCCGCTCGAAGCCGCGGCGGCCGGCGGTGGTGACCAGACCGGCCCAGAACAGGAACTCTACGGCGCGCTTGCCGTCGCTCCAGCCCCACCAGCCGCCGGCCCCTCGCCCGGCCTCGGACAGTTCCGACGCACCCAGCGGGCCGAGCGCCGCCACCTCGGCCAGGACCGAGTCGATGTAGGGACGGCGTTCGGCGGCGAAGCGCGCCAGCTCGCCATAGATGCCCTCGCCGCGTTCGGCCCGTGCCATGCGCCAGCGGAACAGCGGCTGCTGTTCCACCGGAATCAGCGACGCCTCGTGGCCCCAATATTCGAACAGCGCCCGCCGCTTGCCGCCATAGGCCAGACGGTCGAGCAGCGCCGCCTCGTACGGCCCCAGCCGCGAGAACAGCGGCAGGTAATGCGAGCGCACCAGCACATTGACGGAATCGATCTGCACCAGCCCCAGCCGGCCGATCAGGCGCCGGGCATGGCGGGCCTCGACGGGATCGGCTTCGGGGGGCGTGTTGGGGAAGCCCTGGGCCGCGATGGCGACGCGACGGGCCTCGCGCAGGGACAGGCTGTCGGGACGGGGCATGGACCTGAAAGGAAAGGATGCGGGGGAGCAGCTTGCGAATGCGTTTGATTTTCGTCAAGGCGGCACGGGGACGGGGCGCGCAGGCTGATGGTCAATCCTGCACTGCAGCACCCGTTTTTGCGGAGTCCCCCTTCATGTCCTCCCCCAGTCTTGCCGGCCGCGACGACGGCCCCGCCATCCCGATCCTGTTCCAGTATGGTTTCCGATTCTTCTTCCTGTTCAGCGGCGTGGCCGCCGTCGGGCTGCTCGGCGCCTGGCTGGGCGTGCTGGTGACCGGGGAATGGCCGGAGCATGCGGTCGGCGCCAGCGCCTGGCATGCGCATGAGATGCTGTTCGGCACGGTGGTGGCCGCCGTCGCCGGCTTCCTGCTGACCGCGGTGCCGAGCTGGACCGGAACCAAGGCGGTGGCGGGCGCGCCGCTGATGGCGCTCGCGGCCTTGTGGATCGCCGGCCGCATCGCCGTCTTCCCCTGGACCGGCATGCCGGAGCCGGTGGCGGCGGTGATCGACATCGCCTTCCTGCCGGGGCTGGGGCTGGCGCTCGGCCGGCCGCTGGTGGCGGCGGGCAAGTGGCGGAACAGCGCCTTCCTGATCCTGATCGGGCTGCTGACGACCGCAAACCTGCTGATCCACCTGGACTGGCTGGAGGTGATGGACGGCGGGGCGGATGCCGGCTTCGCGCTGGGGCTGGGCGTCGTGCTGATGATGGTGACGGTGATCGGCGGGCGCATCCTGCCGGCCTTCACCCGCAACGGGCTGGGCAAGGCGGGGATTGGCGTGCGGTCCTGGCCGATGGTGGAGCGGCCGGTTCTGGCGCTGACGCTGGCGCTGATCCCGGCGGCGATGGTGGCGCCGGACTCCGTGGTCACCGGGCTGATCGCGCTTGCCGCCGCGGTGGCCCACGCGGTGCGGCTGGCCGGCTGGCAGGGCTGGAAGGCCTGGCGCTCGCCGATCCTGTGGATCCTGCATGTCGGCTATCTGTGGGTGCCTGTGGCGTTGAGCTTGCGCGGGCTGCATGCCCTGGCCGGGCTGCCGGCGGCGGCGGGAACCCATGCGTTGACGGTCGGCGCCTTCGCCACCCTGATCCTGGCGGTGATGAGCCGCGCCTCGCTCGGCCACACCGGGCGGCCGCTGGCGGTGTCGCGGCTGACGGTCGCCGCCTATGTGCTGCTGACGGTCGCGGCGGTCGCCCGCACCGCCTCGCCGCTTTTGCCGGTCGAGTGGGTCTGGGCGGCGCTGCAATGGTCGGGCTATGCCTGGGTCGCGGCCTTCACCCTGTATCTCGTCGCCTATGCCCCGGTCCTGCTGTCGCCGCGGGCCGACGGGCGGCCGGGTTGATTGAGGTCAGGCGGCGCCGCGGAAGTAGCGGTCGATGGCGTCGGTCATCTCGACCTCGCGGAAGGGCTTGGTCAGCACCGGCCGGTCCTGATGGCTCCGCGGCAGGCCGGCGGCGCCATGGCCGGTGGTGAAGACGAAGGGGATGCCCCGGGCGCTCAGTGCGTCGGCGACGCTGTCGACGCGCTCCCCGCGCAGGGTGACGTCCAGCAGGGCGGCGTCGATGCCGCCCTTGGCGATCAGCTCCAGCGCCTCCGCCACCGTGCCGGCGGGGCCGATGACGCCGACATTCTGGACTTCCAGCGAATCCTCGATGGCCATGGCCACCAGCGGCTCGTCCTCGACGAGCAGGATGCGCAAGGGCTTCGATCGGTCGGCTTCCATGGACAGGCGGCTCGCTGCTGGTCGGGGCTGTTGTCGGCCGTCAGATGGGGCTCTTGATCCCATTCGGCAACCGGCGTGAGCTTTTCCGTTCAGCCCTCCGCTTGTCCAGCCCGACCTTGGTCATCGCCCATTGGTCCATCCGCGAGCTATAGCTGGACTATCACCCCAGATCATCGAGCGCCTGTTGGAGGGACGGATAGAGCGCCTCCACCAGCGACCCGTCCGGCCGCACCGGCGACGGCAGGGTGTCGGCTCCTTCCAGCGCCCGGAACAGCGGCAGGCCGCCGACCTCGACGAAGCCGCCGCGCTCGCCATACTGGCCGACGATCCAGTCCTTGACCGTCGGGTCGCCGTCCAGCGCGTTGTTGTGCGAGATCAACGCATGGGTGCCGTCGTCCGACCGGCGGTACCAGGCCCGGCAGCCGTCGCCGAGATCCATCGGCGTGAAGCCGGCCTCGGTCATGGCCTTCCGCACCGCCGGGTTCACCCGGTCGGCCCTCAACCGATCGGTCTGCGCACCGGTCCATTGGTCGAGATCGTCCGCAAGCTCGGTCATTTCGCCTCTCTGGTCATGGTCCTGAAGGGACAACGCATCAGGGAGACTTTTGTGCCATGCGGACCTGTCCGAATGTGGAGGGAGCGGCTGCCTGTTTGTGACTGTCCGGGCGCCGCCTATCCGTTCAGACGTTTAGCGGCTTGCGGGTGCGGAGCGCGGCAAGGGAGCGGTCCAGCAGGTCGCGCAGCCGGTCCTCCTGGTCCAGAACCGCGGAGGCGGGGGCATGTTCCAGCTCCTTCGCCAGACGGCCGAGGGCGGCGGCGCCGAGATTGAGCGAGGTGCCCTTCAGCGTGTGGGCGGTGCGGTTGTGCGGCTCCCCGGCGCGGGCCTGGGCGACCATGCTGTCGATGGTTTTCTGCCCGTTGTCGGTGAAGCCGGCGACGGAAGCGGTCCAGTCGTCGGCCGTCAGCACCTCCAGCAGCAGGGACACCTGCTCCTCATCCAGAAGGTCGGTGTCGGGAATTGCAGGCTGGTCGGCAGGCAAATCCGCGGGCTGGTCGATCATGGCGGGCTCCGGAGCGGCGGGTACGGGGGTGGCGGACACAGCCGCGCCGGCAGCAGCGCCATCGCCCAGCACCGATGCCATTTCGGCAAAGAGCAGGGCGGGGCGCAAGGGCTTCGTGACGAAACCGTTCATCCCCGCCGACAGGCATTCCGGCCGCGAGCTGCCCGACGCATGGGCGGTCAGCGCCAGGATGGGAACGCTGCCCTGCGGGCCGGCCAGTTCGCGCACGCGGCGGGTGGCGGTCAGCCCGTCCATGCCCGGCATCTGGATGTCCATCAGCACGAGGTCGAACGGCTGGTCGCGCACCATGCGCACCGCCTCCCCGCCGCTGGCGGCCAGCGCCACGCTGTGGCCGGCGCGTTCCAGGATGCCGCGGACGATGTCGCGGTTGACCTCGATGTCGTCGACCGCCAGCACGCGCAGCGGCGGCAATGCGGCGGCGCGCGCCGCCTCGCCGACACTGGCGCCGTGGCCGGGCTCGACGCGGCGCAGGGCCGACGGGTCGCCGGGACGGGCGACGACGGTGAAGCGGAAGACGCTGCCGCGGCCGGGGGCGGTGTCCACCGCGATGCTGCCGCCCATCAGCAGGCAGAGGTCGCGGCAGATCGCCAGCCCCAGCCCGGTGCCGCCATAGCGCCGGGTGATCGAGCTGTCGGCCTGGGTGAAACGGTCGAACAGGGTCGGCACCGAACCCGGCGCGATGCCGATGCCGGTGTCCTCGACCTCGAATTCCAGAAGGAAGGAGTCGGGATGGCCATAAGCGATGATGTCGGCGTGGGCGCGGTCCAGCCGGCGTACCCGCACGGCGACATGGCCCTCTTCGGTGAATTTCACCGCGTTGCCGACCAGATTGAACAGGATCTGGCGCAGGCGGGCCGGGTCGGTGACGATCACCTCCGGCACCGACGGCATCAGCCGGGCCGACAGCTCCAGCCCCTTGTCGGTGGCGTTCGGGCGCAGAACCTCCAGCACGCCGTCGATCAGCTGGGGCAGGGCGCAGTCCGCCTCCTCCAGGTCGATGCGGCGGGCCTCCAGCTTCGACAGGTCGAGAATGTCGTCCAGCAGCCGCAGCAGGGTCTCGGCCGAGCGGCGGGCGACGTCGGCCAGCCGCTTCTCCTCCGTCGGCAGGGAGGCGTCGGCCAGCAGGGTCAGGTTGCCGAGCACGCCGTTCATCGGGGTGCGCAGCTCGTGGCTGACGGTCGCCAGGAACTCGGTCTTCGACCGGCTGGCGGCCTCCGCCTTCTCCTTGGCCAGGAGCAGCTGCTCGGCCGCCTGACGCGGCTCGGTCACGTCGATGCACAGCCACAGCTTGCCGATGGCCGTGCCGGCGGCGTTGCGCACCGGCACATTGTGCCAGCTGACGATGCGCCCGTCGGTCAGCGTCATCTCGCGCCGCTCGTCGCCGTCCACCGCCGACAGCAGGGTATAGTCGGTGTCGCGCGGGGCGTTGCCGGCATTGGCCAGCGTCTCGTCCAGCCGGTGGCCGACCGGCGCTCCGGCGATCGCGAACAGGCAGGAAAAGGCCGGGTTGGCGTAGGCGATGCGCCCGTCGCCGCCGACGAACAGCACGCCGAAATCCATCGCCGACAGAAGCGCCGACAGACGGGCGCGTTCCTGCTCCACGTCGCGGGCCAGCGCCTCCTGCTCGTCCAGTGCGACGGTCAGCTGGTCGACACGCTCCTTGATGGCGTGGGACATGGTGTTGAAGGCCGCACCCAGCCGGCCGATGTCGTCGCTCCCCTCAGCCAGTTCGGGCGGGCTGTAGTCGCCCGCCGCCACCCGTTCGCTGGCCCGCGCCAGCGCCGCCAGATGGCGGGTCAGCCACAGGCCCAGCAGGGTCAGCAGTCCGGCCGACAGCAGGATCTCCGACAGGGCGATGGCGATGCCCTGGGTCAGCAGGTCGCGCCGCGCCTCGACGATGTGCAGCAGGTCGAGACCGAACTGCACCGCGCCCAGCTTCTGCCCGGCCAGCGACACCGGCACCGCCACGTCGTAGCGGGCGATGCCGTCCTTGGCGTCCAGCGTCAGGGCCGGGTCCGGATCGGGCAGCGCGCGGTTTTCCGGCCAGCCGCTGATCGCCACCAGCCGGCCGTTGCTGTCGCTGACCGCGAGATAGAGGACGCCGCCGGTGGAGCGGCTTTCGTCCAGCACCGCCTGCAGCGTCGCATAGTCGCGCTGGGCCAGCGGCGCCACCAGCGCGGCGTTCAGCACCGGCGCCACCTGCCCCGCATGCAGCCGCGCCTGTTCGGCGAGGCTGCCATAGAGCAGGCGCACACTGTTGGCGACCAGCAGGGTCAGCATGATCGCCTCGACCGCCATGGCGGCGACCAGCATGCGCCCGCGCAGGGTCTTCCAGGGCGCCAGACGGGTCAGGATCATTTCCCGGCCTTCAGAACGCTCCGGACCTCGTCAGACAGCGGCTCCATCGCCTCCAGCTCCTCATCGCTGACCGTACGGTAGCCGCCCAGCTGGTTGGCGTCGAAATAGGCCTTGCCCTCCGCCGTCTCGCCGAAGGCGAACAGGGCCTTGCGCAGCGGCTCCGCCACGGCCGCCTGCCTGCCGTTCAGCATATAGACGCGGCCGGCCATCGGGCGGCTCTCGGCGATGGTGGAGAGCTGGGCCTGAACCTCCGGCGCCAGCTTTGCGCGGTTGGCCAGCGACATGAAGCCGGCCGACGCGTCGCCGGCCAGGATCAACTGGGCCACGCTGTCGGCGGCGCTGACATAGCGGAGCTGGATGCCGGGCAGCTTCTGGCCGGCGAGCCAATGCTGGCCCCACAGCGTCACCAGCGAGGACGGGCTGAGGCCCAGGACGGTGGTGCCGGCGAGCGACGCCGCCGTCCGGTACGGTCCCTTGGCGGCGGTCACCACCACGGCGCGGAAGTCGGCCTTGTAGGTCAGCAGCGGCAGATAGCCGGCGTCCTTGCGCAGCATTTCCGCCTGATGGCCGGTGGTGACGGCGATGTCGTATTCCTGGTCCATCGCCCGGCGGGCGAAGGCGGTGAAGTCGGGTGCCGTCACGATCTCCACCGGCCGGCCCAGCGCCGCCTCCACCGCGCGGCGGACGGGCTGGTACTGTTCGATGATGACGCGGGCGCTGGTGTGCGGGGCGATGCCGATGCGGAACACCTGCTCCGCCGCCACGGCCGGAGCGGGAGTCGCCAGTCCGCACAACAGGGCGGAACAGAGCGCGGCAAGGCCGGCCAACAGACGCTTTGTCATGGATCTCGGATCCCTACGTTGTGCAGGCGTGAAATGCCGGCGCATGAACGGACAGCATTCGTGACGGCGACGGTCCAGCCAGGGTGTAGGACGAAAGATATAACATTCGATAAATGCCGCAGGTAGGGACAAGAGAGCGCAGGGCGGCCGGTTTCGCGCATGCCGCGGCTGGTTTCACGCGGTCTGAAAGAGGTGCGGAACTTTGGCCATTCCTGCCCGCATCATTCTGCCGGCCCTGCGCAACTTTGAAACGGCGTCGGGGCAGGATTCGGCGTGGGCCAAGAAAGATCACGCTTTGGTTGCGGGACGGTCCGCTATGTGTCGGGTGTGCCCCCAGCCGCAAAGGACCTCCGCCGTGCCGGAACGAGCCCTCGACCCGCAGTCCGCCATCTGCCGCGCCATCCGCCTGCTGCGCGACCACAGCCGCGGCTGCGACAGCATCGAAACCCGGCGCCTGCTGATCCACACCGAACGCTGGCTGGTCTGGATGCTCCGCCGCGAAGAGGGCGAGGACCTTCCGGCGCCGGCGGAACTGGTGGGGTGACAAGGCACAAACGAAAACAGGCCCCTCCCGGTCGGGAGGGGCCTGTTTCGTCCTGCGGTGCCCGACGGGGCGTCAGGTCGTGCTGCGCAGCTGCTCCGCCCGGTTGGAGCGCGAACTGGCATAGTGGTCGGTCGCCAGCAGGGTGTAGACCGCCGGCAGGACGAACAGCGTGAACAGCGTGCCGATCAGCATGCCGGACACGATGACCAGGCCGATGGAGAAGCGGCTGGCCGCACCGGCGCCCGCCGCGGTCAGCAGCGGCAGCAGGCCGACCACCATCGCCGCGGTGGTCATCAGGATCGGGCGCAGGCGGACGCGGGCCGCGTGCTCGATCGCGGTGCGGCGGTCCACGCCTTCGTTGATCTGCATCTCGCGGGCGAACTCCACCAGCAGGATGCCGTGCTTGGAAATCAGGCCGATCAGGGTCACCAGACCGACCTGGGTGTAGATGTTCATGGTGGCGGCGCCGAAGAACAGCGGCAGCAGCGCGCCGCAGATCGACATCGGCACCGACACCAGGATCACCAGCGGGTCGCGCAGCGATTCGAACTGCGCCGCCAGAACCAGATAGATCACGATCAGCGCGAAGGCGAAGGTGACCATCAGCTGGCTGCCCTCCGTCACGAACTGGCGCGATTCCGACAGGTAGGCGTGGTTGAAGCCGGCCGGCAGCTGGGTGCGCGCCTGCTCCTCCAGGAAATCGACGACCTGTCCCATCGAGACGCCCGGCATCGGCACGGCGGAGAAGGTGGCCGAGGGAAGCTGGTTGTACTTGTTCAGCGCGTTCGGCTCCACCGCCGTATCCACCGACACCACGGTGGACAGCGGGATCTGGGCGCCCGACCCGGAGGTGACGTAATAGTTGGTCAGCGATTCCGGCGTCAGGCGGTCGGCCCGCGGCACCTGGGGGATGACCTCGTAGGAACGGCCGTTCAGGTTGAAGCGGTTGACGTAGTTGCCGCCGACCAGCACCGCCAGCGTGTCGCCCACCGCCTTCATCGACAGGCCGAGGTCGGCCGCCTTGGCGCGGTCGATCTTCAGCCGGACGACCGGGCTGTCATATTTCAGGTCGGTGTCGGTGACGATGAACATGCCGCTTTTCATGGCGGCGTCGTTGATCCGCTCGATGGCGTCGAAGATGGTGCGGTAATCGCCGGGGCTGGAGATCACCATCTGCACCGGCAGGCCGCCGGTGGAGCCGGGCAGGGCCGGCGGCGACACCAGGAACACGTTGATGCCCGTCACCTTGCCCAGCTCGGCCTGGGCCAGCGGCTGCAGTTCCTTGGCCGACCGCCCGCGCTCGCCCCACGGCTTCAGGATCATGCCGGCGAAGCCCTGGTTCAGGGTCGGGATGCCGGTCAGGACGAAGCGGGTGTCGGTTTCCGGGAAGCTGGCGAAGGTATCGTCGATCTGCTTTCCGAAGCTGTCGATATAGTCGAGGTTGGCGTATTGCGGCGCCTTGGAGATGCCGAACAGGATGCCCTGGTCCTCTTCCGGCGCCAGCTCCGACATGGTGTTGGCGAACAGGTAGCCGACCGACAGCAGGATGCCCAGCGCGAACAGCAGGGTCGCGGCGCGATAGTCCAGCATGCCGTCCAGCCGCCGCTCGTACCAGCCGGCCAGCTTTTCGAACTGGCGGTCGAGAAAGGCGGCGAAGCGGCCCTGGCTCCCCCCCTCCTTCAGGATGACCGAACACATCATCGGCGACAGCGTCAGCGCCACGATGCCCGACACGATCACCGACGCGGCGAGCGTGAAGGCGAATTCGCGGAACAGCGCGCCGGTCAGTCCGCCCAGCAGGCCGATGGGGGCATAGACCGCCGCCAGCGTGATGGTCATGGAGATGACCGGCCCGATGATCTCGCGCGCGCCGATCAGCGACGCGGCGACCGCCGATTTGCCGTGCTCGATATGCCGGTGGATGTTCTCCACCACCACGATGGCGTCATCGACCACGAGGCCGATGGCGAGCACCATCGCCAGCAGCGTCAGCAGGTTCAGCGAGAATCCCAGCGCCAGCATGAAGGTGGCCGCCCCCACGATGGACAGCGGGATGGTGACCACCGGGATCAGCACCGACCGGAGGGATCCGAGGAACAGGAAGATGACGACGATGACGATGGCCACCGCTTCGAGCAGCGTCTTCACCACCTCGTCGATGGAGGCCTGGATGAAGCGGGTGCTGTCATAGACGATTTCCATCTTCATGCCGGGCGGCAGGTTGCGCCGCAGCTCCGGCTCCATCTTGCGGATGTCTTCGACGATGTTCAGCGGGTTGCCGGTGGGGGTGGAATCGACGCCGATGAAGATCGCCTGCTGCCCGTTCATCGCCACGCTGGCGTCGAAGCTCTTGGAGCTGAGTTCGACGGTGGCGATGTCGCGCATCCGCACCAGCGCCCCGTCCTTGGCCTTCACCACCATGTCGCGGAACTGCTCCACGTCGGTCAGGCCGGTGTTGGCGGTGACGTTGGAGATGACGAAGACGCCCTTGGTCTGGCCGGGAGCCGACTGGTAGTTGTTGGCGGCGACCGCCGCCGAGACGTCGGCCGGCGAGATGTTGCGCGCCGCCATCTTGGCCGGATCCAGCCAAAGCCGCATGGCGAAGGTCTGGCCGCCCAGGATCTTGGCCTGCGCCACCCCGTTGACGGTGGACAGCACCGGCTGCACCACGCGCGTCAGATAGTCGGAGATCGCCGCCCCCGACAGGTCGGGGCTGGAGAAGCCCATATAGAGGATGGAGGTCGTCTCGCCGGTCGATTTCAGGATGACCGGGTCGTTGGCCTCGCGCGGAAGCTGGTATTTGACCTGCTGCACCTTCGCCATCACGTCGGTCATCGCGACGTTGGGGTCGAAGTTCAGCCGGACATAGGCGGTGACGACGCTCTGCCCCTGGGTGGAGGAGGAGGTCAGATAGTCGAGACCCTCGGCCGTCGCCACCGCCTGTTCGATCGGCGTCGCGATGAAGCCCTGCATCAGCTCCGGCGAGGCGCCGGGATAGCTGGTGGTGACGGTGATGACCGTGTTCTGCAACTGCGGATACTGCCGGATCGGCAGCTCCAGCATCGAGCGGATGCCGACCAGCAGGATCAGCAGGCTGACCACGACGGACAGAACGGGCCGGCGGATGAAGATGTCGGTGAAACTGCCCATGGCATCGGCCTCAGTTCTGCGGCAGGGTCTGCGGGGGCGTGAGCGGATTGCTCTGCGCCTCGACGACCGCGGCGCCGTTGTCCAGCTTCAGCTGGCCGGACACCACGACGCGATCGCCGGGGTTCAGGCCGCTGCGGATCTCGACCCGGTTGGCGAGGCGGTCGCCGGTCTTCACCGCCTTGCGCTCCACCACCATCTGCTCCTTGCCGTCCTGGCCCTGCTTCTTCGCGGCGACGAAGACGGAATCGCCGTAGACCGTGTAGTCGACCGCGGTTTCCGGCACCGTCAGCGTGTTGGGCTGCGGCGGCAGGACGACGCGGACGCTGGCGAACATGCCCGGCCGCAGCTGGCGTTCGCGGTTGTCCATGGTCGCCTGCACCTTCACCGCGCGGGTGTCGGCGCTGACCTGCGGTTCGATGGTGGTGATCTTCGCCTCGAAATCGCGGCCGGGCAGGGCATCGACGTTGATCAGCACGCCCTGGCCGACCGAAAGCTTCGGCAGCGCCTGCTCCGGCAGGGTGAAGTTGATGTAGAGCTGCGACAGGTCGGTCAGGGTGACGATGGTGGCGCCGGGATTGACGTAGTCGCCGACATTGACCTGCCGGATGCCGAGGTCGCCGTCGAACGGCGCCTTGATCAGCTTCTGGCCGATCAGTGCGCTGGTGCGCTTCATGTTCGCGTTGATCTCGTCGAGCTGCGCCTGATACTGGTCGACGTTGCTCTGGGGCGTGGCCTGGCTGCGGCGCAGGTCGCGATAGCGCTCCAGGTTCAGCTCGGCCAGACGCGCCTGGGCGCGCTGGGCCAGCAGGTCGGCCTGCTCGGTGGCGTCGTTCAGCTGCACCAGCGGGTCGCCGGCCTTGACGCGGGAACCCGATTCGAAGGGGATGCGCTCCACCCGGCCGGCGACCTCGGGGGCCACCGTGACCTGACGGGCCGCCTGCAGCGTGCCGATGGCCGGCAGATATTTCGGGATGGTCTGCACCGTCGCGTCCGCCAGAGCCACCGGGGTGGGCGGCGGCTTGTTGTTGGCGAAGAAGTCGGCGATGGCCTTGGCGCGGAAGCTGTTGAAGCCGTACAGCGCAGCCCCCAGCAGCCCGAGGATCACCAGGGTGATGACGATGCGCAGGGTCAGCCGCCCGCGCGTCACCGGCTTGCGCGGCGGCGTGGTGGGCGGCGGCGGAGGCGTTCCGCGGCCCGGCTCGGACGCCGGGTGGCCGAATGACGTCTCGGTCTTTGGCGAATGGTCCAGGGTCACGATCGGCTACTCCGGTCTCTCGGGTGTGGGGTTGTCGTTCTTGGAGCCGCACTCGCGGGCGGCGATGATGTCGTCACGCAGGCCGAGGCCGCGCAGGATGAACCAGACGGTCTGGCGGGCAAGCTCGGGACGGCCGCACGGATAGGGCACCACCGTCCCGCCGGACAGGCAGACGGTCGCCATCATTCCGCACAGATGTTCGGCGAGCCAAAGCCCGTTCTCCGCATCGATCGGCCCCGGCGCAAGGTCGCCACAGGCGACGGCGGCGGCGATGGAGGCGGCGAAACAGGGCAGGAAGCGGCTGCGGATGCCCTCATAGACCTGCCGCATGAACTCGCCGTCCTCCAGCAGGCTGATGATCGACAGACGGTGGCGTGCCCGCTCGTCGGGATCGGCCGGCACCTCGATCACGAAATAGTTCACCAGCCCCTGGATCATCTGGACCAGCGTGCCGGTGCCCGGCGGCAGGGCGACCAGCCGCTCATATTCGGGGTCGCCGTCGATGCAGCTGAGGAAGATCGCCTCGTACAGCGAAGCCTTGGACGGGAAATGCTTGAAGATCAGCGCCTCCGACACGCCGGCGGCCTGCGCGATCTCCCGTGTGGTGGTCGCGGCGAAGCCCTTGCGCGCGAACAGCGGCAAGGCGGCGTCGAGGATCGCCCGCTTGCGGGCGCCGCTGTCGAGGCGTGGGGCCATCGGGGGCTTTGAATCAGTCGCTTGTGATAAGTGAGTGCTTACTCACCTTCGCTGGCGGAGGTATAGCTTGGGTGCGTCATTCTGTCCATTGGCTTTGGTAGGACCAGGGCGGGTCTCCTGTCCGGCCCCTGACAGCCCTCATGACGGGCACCGCCATCTTTCGACATTTTTTGAAGCTGTTGGGACGGACGAATGGTTTTCCGCACCCGCACACTCCCCGTACAGTCAAGCCATCGATCTCGACCGGAAGGAGCGTGCGCGCGATGGAGCCCATCCTGTGGGAATGGATCAACGCCCTGGCGCGGTGGCTGCACGTCATCACCGCCATCGCCTGGATCGGATCGTCCTTCTACTTCATCCATCTCGACGCCTCGCTGCGTAAGAGGGCAGGGGCGCCGGCCGGGACGGCGGGGGATGCCTGGCAAATCCACGGCGGCGGCTTCTACCACATGACCAAATACATGGTCGCCCCGCCGCAGTTGCCGGAGGATCTCACCTGGTTCAAGTGGGAGTCCTATGCGACGTGGCTCAGCGGCTTCTTCCTGATGTGCGTTCTGTATTACCGCGGCGCCGACCTGTTCCTGATCGACCAGGACGTGATGGCGCTCACCCACTGGCAGGCGGTGGCGATCAGCGTCGGCGCGCTGGTGGCGGGCTGGGTCGCCTATGACCTGATGTGCAAGTCGCCGCTGGGCCGCAACGACGGGGCCTTGGCGGTCGCCGGCTTCGTGATGCTGGTGGCGACGGCCTGGGCGATGACCAAGGTGTTCAGCGGGCGCGGCGCCATGCTGCAGATCGGCGCCCTGATGGCGACGATGATGGCCTGCAATGTCTTCATGCTGATCATCCCCAACCAGCGCAAGACGGTGGCCGCCATGCTGCGCGGCGAGACGCCCGACCCGTCGTTGGGCAGACAAGCCAAGCAGCGGTCGTTGCACAACAATTACCTGACCCTGCCGGTCGTCTTCCTGATGCTGTCCAACCATTATCCGCTGGTCAGCTCCACCCGCTACAATTGGGTGATGGTGGCGCTGGTTCTGGTGGTCGGCACGGCGATCCGCCACTTCTTCAACAGCCGCCATGCCGGCAAGCCGACGCCCTGGTGGACCTGGGGGGTCGCCGCCGCCGGCATGCTGGCCTGCGCGTGGCTCAGCACCATGGGGCCGGCCAACGGCGACACGGCTGCGGCTGCGCCGGTCAAGGTCGGCTTCAATCAGGTCGAGGAGATCGTCGCCACCCGCTGCAGCATGTGCCATGCCGCCCAGCCGGTGTGGGAGGGCATCGCCACCCCGCCGCGCGGCGTCGTGCTGGAGGGCGACGGCATCCGCCGCCATGCCGAGCAGATCCGCCTGCAGGCCGGCTTCAGCAGCGCCATGCCCCCCGCCAACATCACCGGAATAACGCCCCAGGAACGCGCGGTGTTGGCGGCGTGGTCGGGGGACATTAAGTAACCGCCCTCACAGTTTTTCCATCGAACCGGATACCCATGCCCGATCACCCCATTTCTGCCGCCATCCGTGGGCGCCTGCTCAGCTTCCGTCGCGCGCCCGCCGGGCCGGGGGACTTCGACTGTCTGACCTATCACGAGGACGGGCTGCTGCTGGTCGGGGCCGACGGGCGGATTCTGGAGGTTGGCGAGTGGGCCGATCTGCGCGGCCGGGTGCCGGAGGGGGTGACGGTCGACGACCACAGCGGCAAGCTGGTGCTGCCGGGCTTCATCGACACCCACATCCATTTCCCGCAGACCCAGGTGATCGGCTCCTACGGCGCCCAGCTGCTCGACTGGCTGGAGAAATACACCTTCATCGAGGAGCAGCGCTTCGCCGATTCGGCCCATGCCGCCGCCAACGCCGCCTTCTTCATGGACGAGCTGCTGCGCAACGGCACGACGACGGCGGTGGTCTACGGCTCGGTCCATCCCCAGTCGGTCGACGCCCTGTTCGCGGAGGCCGAGGCGCGCGGCGCCGGGATGATCGCCGGCAAGGTGATGATGGACCGCCATGCTCCGCCCGCCCTGACCGACACCGCCGACATCGGCTATCGCGACAGCAAGGACCTGATCGGCCGCTGGCACGGCAAGGGGCGGCAGCGTTACGCGGTAACGCCGCGCTTCGCCATCACCTCGACCGAGGCGCAGCTGGAGGCGGCGGGCGCGCTGCTGCGCGAGCATCCCGGCGTCCACATGCAGACCCATCTGTCGGAGAACACCGACGAGATCGCCGAGGTGCGTCGCCTGTTCCCCGGCGCCCGCGACTACACCGGCGTCTATGACCGCTTCGGGCTGCTGGGGCCGACCTCGCTGTTCGGCCACTGCATCCACCTGTCGGAGGCGGAGATGGAACGGCTGTCGGAGAGCGGGTCGGTTGCGGTTTTCTGCCCGACCAGCAACCTGTTCATCGGCAGCGGCCTGTTCGACCTCGACGCATTGTCGAAGCCGGAGCGGCCGGTGCGCACCGCCATCGCCACCGATGTCGGCGGCGGCACCAGCTATTCCATGCTGCGCACGGCGGCGGAGGCCTACAAGGTGCTGCAACTGCGGCGCCGGAACCTGCCGGCGCTCGCCGCCCTTCACTGGATGACCCGCGGCAATGCCGAGGCGCTGGGCATGGCCGAAGAGATCGGCAGTCTTGAGCCCGGACGTTGGGCCGACCTCGTCGTGCTCGACCCCGCCGCCACCCCGGCTATGCGACATCGCATGAAGGCGGTGGACGGCGATCTGGAGGAGGAGCTGTTCATCCAGGTGACGCTGGGCGACGACCGTTCGGTGGCCGCCACCTATCTGCGCGGGCGCAATTCGCACCTGCGGCAATCGGGCGCTTGACCCAAGCCCCTAGTCCTTGTAGGAGTTCCCCCGTCATTGGGGAGTAGCCACCCGCCGGCACCGATCCGGTGGGGTTCGCGTCAACAGACTTGGACGGTTCCGGCCTCCGGCCGCTACCGCCATGGCGCGCACGGCGGCCAGAAGGCCGACCCGGCGAGACCAGTGGATCGGGCATCTCCGCGGCCAGCCGGAGTCCGTCCGATTCCACTGTGTTGTCTGGCCCGGGAATAGCCATGATCGCCACGTCCCTTGCGCTCGCTTTCAGCCTTTCGATGGATAGCTTCGCCGCCGCTCTCGGCCGCGGGGCCTGCTCGCGCCGGTCCGGCCTGCCCGAGGCGGTGCGCGTGGGCGCGGCCTTCGGCGTCTGCCAGTTCGCCATGCCGCTGGTCGGCTGGGGCATCGGCATCGCCTTCGCCAGCCTCGTGGAATCGGTCGATCACTGGATCGCCTTCGGTCTGTTGCTGGCGGTCGGCGGCGCGATGCTGCGCAACGCCATCATGGACGGCGAGGATGAGGGCGAGGAGGATTGCGGCCCGGTGCGCAGCGTGCGCGCCGAATGGCTGGCCCTGCTGACCACCGCCGTCGCCACCAGCATCGACGCCGCCGCCGTGGGTGCGGGGCTGGCGCTGGTCGACGTGGATATGGTGACGACCTCGGCGCTGATCGGCGTGGTGACCTTCGCGGTGGCCTTCGGCGGCGTGCTGATCGGCAAGGCCGCCGGCAACCATCTGGGCCGCTGGGCGGAAATGGCCGGCGGCGTGGTGCTGATCGGCCTGGGCGCGAAGATCCTGCTGGAGCATACGCTGGGGTGACACAGTCACCCATCCCGATCCCTACGGGAGAATCCCCCTCTCCCCCGCGGGGAGAGGGTCGGGGTGAGGGGGATGCACTGCGTGGCTATTCCGAGAATCCTCGCCGCGCTCCCCCCTCACCCTAACCCTCTCCCCGGGGGGGAGAGGGGACTTCTACCGTCCTTACTCCGCCGCGACGGTCTCGCGTACGGCTTCCTCGGCCGGGACCGTGCGGATCAGGTGGTCGAAGGCGGCGAGTGCGGCCTTCGCGCCTTCGCCCATGGCGATGACGATCTGCTTGAACGGCACCGTCGTCGCGTCGCCGGCGGCGAAGACGCCGGGCAGCGAGGTCTGGCCGCGGTTGTCCACCTCGATCTCGCCGCGCGGGGTCAGCGCCAGCGTGCCCTTCAGCCATTCGGTGTTCGGCACTAGGCCGATCTGCACGAAGATGCCTTCCAGCTCCACCCGCTTCAGCTCGCCGCTGTTGCGGTCCTTGTAGGACAGGCCGACGACCTTGTTGCCGTCGCCATGCACCTCGGTGGTCTGGGCCGAGACGACGACGGTGACGTTGGCCAAGCTGTGCAGCTTGCGCTGCAACACCGCGTCGGCGCGCAGCTGGCTGTCGAACTCGATCAGCGTGACGTGCGAGACGATGCCGGCGAGGTCGATCGCCGCCTCGACGCCGGAATTGCCGCCGCCGATCACCGCCACGCGCTTGCCCTTGAACAGCGGGCCGTCACAGTGCGGGCAGTAGGCGACGCCCTTGTTGCGGTATTCCGCCTCGCCCGGAACGTTCATCGAGCGCCAGCGGGCGCCGGTCGACAGCACCACCGTGCGCGACTTCAGCGAGGCGCCGCTGGCCAGCTTCACCTCGATCAGGCCGCCTTCCTGGGTGGCCGGCACCAGGGCGGTGGCGGTCTGCAGGTTCATCACGTCGACCTCGTAGTCCTTGACGTGCTGTTCCAGCGCCGCGGCCAGCTTCGGCCCCTCGGTGTGGGAGACCGAAATGAAGTTCTCGATCGCCATGGTGTCGAGCACCTGACCGCCGAACCGCTCGGCCGCCACGCCGGTGCGGATGCCCTTGCGGGCGGCGTAGATGGCGGCGGCGGCGCCGGCGGGGCCGCCGCCGATCACCAGCACCTCGAACGGGGCCTTGGCCTTGATCTTCTCGGCGGCGCGGGCGACGGCGCCGGTGTCCAGCTTGGCGACGATCTGCGCCACGTCCATCCGGCCCTGGGCGAAGGGCTCGCCGTTGAGGAAGACGGTGGGGACGGCCATCACCTGACGCTGCTCGACCTCCTGCTGGAACAGCGCGCCGTCGATGGCGACATGCTTGATCCGCGGGTTCAGCGCGCTCATCAGGTTCAGGGCCTGGACCACGTCCGGGCAGTTCTGGCAGGACAGCGAGAAATAGGTCTCGAAGCGGAAATCGCCGTCGAGGTTGCGGATCTGCTCCAGCAGCTCCTCCGACTCCTTCGACGGGTGGCCGCCGACCTGCAGCAGGGCCAGAACCAGCGAGTTGAACTCGTGACCCATCGGCAGGCCGGCGAAGGTGACGCCGATGTCGGTGCCGTCGCGCTTGATGGCGAAGGAGGGCCGGCGCTCGTCGGCGCCGTTGCGGTCCAGCGTGATCTTGTCCGACAGCGAGGCGATGTCTTCCAGCAGGCCCAGCATCTCCTGCGACTTCGCCCCGCCGTCCAGCGACGCCACCAGCGTGATCGGGTTGGTGATGCGCTCCAGATAGGCCTTCAACTGCGTCTTCAGATTGGCGTCCAGCATGGCTTTCGTTCCCAACGTCTCGTGTCCGGGGCGGATCGCCTGCGCGGAATCGCGGCGGTCCGGGCGGAGAAAATGGTGGCCCTAGGCAGAAGAGCCGGTCGGGCAGGCGGTCTGGTTTTGAAACAGCGAAGAGTTTGAAACGTCATCGTCTTCTCCGCGCAGGCGGGGATCCAGACTTTGAAAGGACTGCGACAAAGAGCGCGCCTGGGTCCCCGCCTTCGCGGGGATGGGGAAACCGACGACGGACCCTGATGGCGGGGAGGCTTTGAAAGCCGGCCCGTTTAAAACCTGCCTTGCGGCCATTCCGGCCGATCAAGGGTACTGCAGCACATGCCCGCCGGAGCGGGGGTGGGAGCCGGCCGGAGCCGGCCCCCGATCCTTAGGGTTTCCCTTGCGGGAGAACCTTAGATCTTGCCGACGAGGTCGAGCGACGGGGCGAGGGTCTTCTCGCCTTCCTGCCACTTGGCCGGGCAGACCTCGCCCGGATGGGCGGCGACGTACTGGACGGCCTTGACCTTGCGCAGCAGCTCCTTGGCGTCGCGGCCGACTCCGCCGGCGGTGATCTCGACGATCTGGATCTTGCCGTCCGGATCGACGACGAAGGTGCCGCGGTCGGCCAGACCGGCTTCCTCGATCAGGACTTCGAAGTTGCGGCTGATGGCCAGCGTCGGGTCGGCCAGCATGGTGTACTGGATCTTGCTGATGGCCGGCGAGGTGTCGTGCCAGGCCTTGTGGCAGAAGTGGGTGTCGGTCGAGACGCTGTAGATCTCGACGCCCAGCTTCTGGAATTCGGCATAATTGTCGGCCAGGTCTTCCAGCTCCGTCGGGCAGACGAAGGTGAAGTCGGCCGGATAGAAGAACACGACCGACCACTTGCCCTTCAGGTCGGCGTCGGTCACGTCGATGAACTTGCCATTCTTGAAGGCCTTGGCGGCGAAGGGCTTAATCTCGCTGTTGATCAAAGACATTTGTGTTCTCCGATGGAGTGCGATGGTTGGTTGTCGCCTCGGTCCCCGGCTGCTGGCCGTGACATGCCCGACTTAGTGCGGCGCACCGGGTCGAACAAGGGGCCTGTCCTGTGGCCGGGGAGGGGGAGGCGTCGTTCCGTGTCCCGTTGACCCGTGGAGGAATACGGGAAATCTGTTATCAAGAGAAGTAGAAAATACCAATTGGATTGATCGATAAAACCGATTACATATCTGGGCATGAAACCGCTCCCCACCCTGCGCCAGCTCCGCTATCTCGTCGCCGTCGTCGACCGCTGCCATTTCGGGCAGGCGGCGGAGGCCTGCCTCGTCAGCCAGTCGACGCTGAGCGCCGGCCTGCAGGAGCTTGAGGATCTGCTGGGCGCCACGCTGGTGGAGCGCACGCGGCGATCCGTGCTGCCGACCCCGCTCGGCCGCGAGATCGCGGAGCGGGCCCGGCAATTGCTGAAGGGGGCGGAGGAACTGGTGGACATCACCCGCTCGGCCGCCGACCCGATGTCGGGCGCGCTCCATCTGGGGGTGATCCCGACCATCGGCCCCTTCCTGATCCCCCGCGTGATGCCGGCCCTGCGCGAGGCCTTTCCGCGCCTGCGGCTCTATCTGCGCGAGGATCAGACGGCGCGGCTGCTGGATCAGTTGAATGCCGGCAAGCTGGATGCGGCGCTGCTGGCCTTGCCTTATCCGATGGGCGATCTGGAGACGGAGGACATCGCGGAGGACCGCTTCTCCTTCGTCTGCCCCACCGGCCATCGGCTGAGCGCCGGCGATCCGGCCGAGCCGGTGACCGTTCCGTCGGAGGATCTGCTGCTGCTGGAGGACGGGCATTGCCTGCGCGACCATGCCATGGCCGCCTGCGCGCTGGACGCCACGCCGCACAACACCGCATTCGAGGGCACCAGCCTGCACACGCTGGTGCAGATGGTGGCGAACGGGCTGGGGGTGACGCTGCTGCCGCAGATGGCGGTCGATTCGGGCATACTGCGCGGGCTGGATCTGGCGGTGCGCCCGCTGGCCGGCGGCCGGCCGGGGCGGCGGATCGCGCTTGCCTGGCGCCGCACGTCCGGCCGGAAGGAGACATTCCAGCGGCTGGCCGAAGCGTTGCGGGCGGAGATGACGCGGAAGGACGGCTGAGGACGACGGCTTGGGGGAGGGCCGCGCTCAAAGTATCGCTTGGTCCGGCGGGCGCGAGGTGGTTTAAACGGGACGGTTTTTCGCCCGTTCACTCCGCTTTCGGGACACCCTGCGTCATGTCCACCGCCAGCACCGATACCGCTCTCCTGTTCGACCGCGTCGCCATCATCGGCATCGGTCTGATCGGCTCCTCCCTGGCACGGGCGCTGGCGGAGTATGGGATCGCGCGGCAGGTCGTCTGCGCCGACCGCAGCGCCGAGGCCTGCGCCAAGGCGCTGGAACTGGGCATCGTGGCGGAGGCCTCCACCGATCCGGCAACCGCACTCGCCGGTGCCGATCTGGTGATTCTCTCGACTCCGGTCGGCAGCTATGCCGCGGTCGCCGAGGTCATCGGGCCGCTGCTGAAACGCGGGACCATCGTCACCGACGTCGGTTCGGTCAAGCAGGCGGCCCTGCGCGACATCGGGCCGCATCTGCCGGACGGCGTTCACCTGATCCCCGGACACCCGGTGGCGGGCACCGAGCATTCGGGACCGGAGGCCGGCTTCGCCACCCTGTTCCAGGGCCGCTGGTGCATCCTGACCCCGCCGACCGGCAGCGACCGCCATGCGCTGGAGCGGGTGACGGAGCTGTGGCGCCGCGTCGGCTCCACCGTGGAGATCATGGAGGCCAGCCACCACGACCGCGTGCTGGCCATCACCTCGCACCTGCCGCACCTGATCGCCTACACCATCGTCGGCACCGCGTCGGACCTGGAGGAGGACACCAAGTCCGAGGTCATCAAGTTCTCCGCCGGCGGCTTCCGCGACTTCACCCGCATCGCCGCCAGCGATCCGGTGATGTGGCGCGACGTGTTCCTGAACAACCGCGAGGCGGTGCTGGAAATCCTGCAGCGCTTCACCGAGGACCTGACGGCGCTGCAGCGCGCCATCCGCTGGGGCGAGGGGCAGCAGCTGCAGGACCACTTCACCAAGACGCGGGCCGTGCGCCGGGGGATCATCGACGCCAAGCAGGCGTGAAGGGGCGGGCGTGCCGGCGGTTTTTCAGTCCATCGGCAACCCCACGTAATTCTCCGCCAGCGCCGTCATGGCGGCGCGGGAGTGGACCAGATAGTCCAGCTCGGCCAGATGCACGCGCTGCTCGAAGGGCGACTCCGCCTCGTTCCGGTGCAGCATGGTGGTCATCGACCAGGAGAAGCGCTCCGCCTTCCAGATCCGCCGCAGGCAGGTGGCGCTGTAGCCGTCCAACCCCTCGGTCGTGCCGGATTTGTAGTAGGCGGCCAGGGCGCGGGACAGCACTGCCACGTCGGCGACCGCGAGGTTCAGGCCCTTGGCGCCGGTCGGCGGCACGATGTGGGCGGCGTCGCCGGCGATGAACAGCCGGCCGTGCTGCATCGGGTCGCAGACGAAGCTGCGCATGGCGATGATGCCCTTCTGGAAGATCGATCCCTCCGTCAACGTCCAGCCGCTGTCATCCTCCAGCCGGCGGTGCAGTTCGGACCAGATGCGGTCGTCGGACCAGTTGGCGATGTCGTCCTTGGGATCGACCTGGATGTAGAGCCGCTGCACCTCCGGCGAGCGGGTGCTGAGCAGGGCGAAGCCGCGCTCGTGGTTGGCGTAGATCAGTTCGGGATGCGACGGCGGCGCCTCGGTCAGGATGCCGAGCCAGCCGAAGGGATAGACCATCTGGTATTCGGTTCGCGCGGCGGCCGGGATCGCCTGCCGGCTCGGTCCGTGGAAGCCGTCGCAGCCGGCGACGAAATCGCAGCGCAATTCCTCGATCGGTTCGTCCGGGCCTCGGCGGAACTGTACGCGCGGCGTCTTGCCCTCCAGATCGAGGAACTGCACGTCGGAGACGCCGAACAGGATGGACCCGCCCTCCTCCAGCCGGGCGGAGACGAGGTCGCGGATCACCTCGTGCTGGGCATAGACGGTGACGCGCTTGCCGCCGGTCAGCTCCGCCATGTCGATGTGGTGGCTGCGGCGGTCGAAGCGTAGCGTGATGCCGGAGTGGAAATGGGCCTCGCGCATCATGCGGTCGCCCAACCCCATGTCGTTCATCAGGTCGACCACCCACTGCTCCAGCACCCCGGCGCGGATGGTGCCCTCGATCTCCGCGCGGCTGCGGTGTTCAAGGATCACCGACTCGATGCCCTGGCGGTGCAGCAGATGGGACAGGAACAGGCCGGCCGGGCCGGCGCCGACGATGGCGACCTGGGTGCGTGTGGATTTTGTCGGATGCATGTCTCTCGCCCTCCTTCGGGACCGGCGGCAGGCGCGCGTTTTTGCTGATTGTTGTGCGCACCAATCATTGGTGCTCATGCTATTCCCGGAAGCGGAGGGCCGGACATAGACGAACCGGCGAAAGACTTGTACTTTTCATCGCAAGCCTGCCGGAGCCCGTGCGATGTCCGCCCACACTGCCCATTCCGGCCACAGCGCCGAACCCATTCCCCGCTATTGGCTGTATGGCGAACCGCCGGCGCTGCCGGAGCTGCGCTTCGTCCATATCGAGACGATTCCGGAGCGGATGCGCTTGTACAATTGGGAGGTCCGCCCCCACCGCCATGACGGGTTGAGCCATGCGCTGCTGGTCACGGACGGCGGCGGGCGGCTGACCGCGGACGGGGTCGAGGTGGCCTTCCGCGCCCCGGCGCTGATCACCGTGCCGGCGCAGGTGGTGCATGGCTTCCGCTTCGATCCCGGCACCGATGGCCATGTGCTGACCATGTCGGAGGGATTCCTGGCCGGTGTGCTGGCCGCCGCACCGGAAGCGGAACTGCGCGAGGCGCCGGCCCTGCCGCTGGCCTGGGATCTGGGTGTCGGATCGGACGAAGCGGCGGCGCTCGACCGCTGTTTCGCCGAGATCAGGCGGGAGTTCCGCGCCCACCACATTGGCCGGGCCAGCGCGATTTCGGCGCAGGTGATGCTTCTGCTGGTCGCCACCGCGCGGCTGGCGGCCGACCGGCGGCGCGACGAGGCCGGGCGCGACGGGCAGGGGGTATCGCCCGATTTGCGGCTGCTCGCCCGGCTGCGGCCGATGATCGACGAGCGGTTCAGCCAGCATTGGCCGGTGGAGCGCTATGCCGCGGCATTGGGCGTCACGGCAGGCCGGCTGAACGCCGCCTGCCGCCGGGTCACCGGCCTGTCGACCCTGCAACTGGTCCATGCCCGGCTGATGCTCGAGGCCCGCCGTTCGCTGATCTACACCAGCCACGGTATGGCGGAGATCGGCTATGCCCTGGGCTTCGAGGACCCGGCCTATTTCTCGCGCTTCTTCACCAAGCGCGAGGGGCGGTCGCCGCAGGCTTTCCGCCGGGCGCATGGTGATGGCGGAATGGGAAGCAGCCTTGACGGCAATGGCCTTGACCGGAGTGGGGGCGGCTCACCACAGTAACGGACCTGCGCCCCTCGGCCTGGAGGCGGGGCGGTCCGGATTTGGGAAGAGGGTGATGGCGATGGACAGCCTGGACGTCATGATGCGGGAGGCGGCCGAGACGGTCGAACAGTCGCTGTGGCGCCGCCTGCGCGCCGACGCCGCCCGCGTGGCGGAGGAGGAAAGCGGCCTCTCCCCCTTCCTGTACGACGCGGTTTTGGCGCGCGACGGCTTCGGCCCGGCGCTGGCCGCCCTGCTGGTGCGCAAGCTGGCCGACCGCGCCATGCCGGAGGACCGGCTGGCCGCCGTGGTGCGCGATGCGATGGAGGCTGACCCGGCCATCGTCGAGGCCGCCGCCGCCGATCTCGCCGCCATCCTGGCGCGCGACCCGGCCGCCGACGGCTGCCTGACGCCCTTCCTCTATTTCAAGGGCTACCATGCCCTGCAATGGCACCGTGTCGCCCATTGGCTGTGGCGGGGTGGCCGCCACGACCTCGCCCATTTCCTGCAAAGCCGGGTGTCGGAGGCCTTCGCCGTCGACATCCACCCGGCGGTGCCGGTCGGGCGCGGCGTGTTCATCGACCATGGCACCGGTGTGGTGATCGGCGAGACGGCGGTGATCGGAAACGACGTGTCGATCCTGCAGAACGTCACGCTGGGCGGCACCGGCAAGGAGCATGGCGACCGCCATCCCAAGGTGCGCGACGGCGTGCTGCTGTCGGCCGGGGCCAAGGTGCTGGGCAACATAACCATCGGCGCCCATGCCAAGGTCGGCGCCGGCAGCGTCGTGCTGAAGGACGTTCCCGGCTGCGCCACCGTGGCCGGTGTGCCCGCCAAGGTCGTCGGCTGGTGCCGCGACGAGCCGGCGCCGGCACTGACCATGGACCAGAGCCTGCAACAGGGCGACTACAGCATCTGAGCGGCGTCTTCCGCGCTGTGTCCCTCCGCTGTCACCGGAAATCCGCCGTCGCAGTGACTACATGGAAGGCGGGCGGTAATAGGGCGCGAGGGCCGTGAGGGTGTTGCTGGCATTTCTGTTGACGCTGGTGGTTCTGCTGCTGGCCGGGCCGGTGTTCCTGCTTGCCTCCGGCGTGGTGCCGACGGCTGTCGACTGGAGTCGCATCGACCGCAGCCCGGTGGGCCTTGCCCCCGACGCGGCGACGACGCCGGAGGCGGTGGTCCAGGTCTATGCCGCCCGCGTCCTGTCCTGGCGCGGCGCCTTCGGCGTCCATCCCTGGTTCGCGGTGAAGCCAGCCGGCGCCCGCAGCTATACGGTCTACGAGGTGATCGGCTGGCGCGCCTATCGCGGCCTGTCGGTGGTCTCCGTCAGCAACCGCGACCCCGACGGCCGCTGGTTCGGCGCCCAACCCACCTTGCTCGGCGAGTTGCGCGGCCCCGCCGCCGAAGCCGCCATCCCCAAGATCGCCAAGGCCGCCGCCAGCTATCCTTATGCCGGCGAATACCGCGTCTGGCCCGGCCCCAACAGCAACACCTTCGCCGCCTGGGTCGCCCGTGCAGTCCCGGAACTGCGGCTCGACCTGCCCGCGACCGCGCTGGGCAAGGATTACCTGGGTCGCGGCATGATCGCACGGGCGCCGAGCGGCACCGGCTGGCAGATCAGCCTGTTCGGCGTCGCCGGCCTGCTGCTGGCGCTGGAGGAGGGGTTGGAGGTCAACCTGCTGGGGCTGACGGTGGGAATCGACCCGCTGGACCTTGCAGTGAAACTGCCGGGGATCGGAAGAGTGGGGTGGTCGGATTCAGAGCCGCTTTGAGAGGAGCGGAAGACCTTGCGGCGACTTGGGAAGAGTATGGTCAGTTGGCGTGACCGGAACACACCATCCAAACCCTGAACTTCTAAGGGAGGATGGTGCCCAGGGACGGAGTCGAACCGCCGACACGGGGATTTTCAGTCCCCTGCTCTACCAACTGAGCTACCTGGGCATCTCGGCGCCGCTTGGTGGGTGACCGTTTCGGTCGGTGCGGCGCGTCGTGTGGGGCGCTTTTTAGAGGGGTTCGGACGGGCTGTCCAGAGGAAAATTCAAAAAAATTTAGACCCGTCTCACAGCTCCTCATCGTGGTCGGATCCGCCGGGCGCGGCGGGGGTTTCCGGGCTCTCGATGCGGTAGACGCCGCCCAGCCAGCGCGACAGATCCACGTCGGCACAGCGCTTGGAACAGAAGGGGCGGGTGGCCGGCTCGGTCGGGCGGCCGCAGATCGGGCAGTTGGTGCCCGCCTTGGCGCTGGCATGGGTTTGGCGGCGCTGCGGGGCGCCGGGGGCTTGGGGATCGGACAAGGATGGCCTCCGTAACGGATAACAGCGGTCAGGGCCGCAGCAGGGCTGCCAGCGGCGTGCCGCGGCGGGCGCGGGTCAGTTCGACCAGGCCCAGTTTGGACATGCCGTAAACTTGGGTCTGCACCGGGTCGCTTTCCACCGCCTGCGACAGTGCGGCCAACACACGCTCGGCATCGCCGCGGCTGCGCATATTGACGAAATCCACCACCACGATGCCGCCGACATTGCGCAGGCGAAGCTGGCGGGCGATCTCCGCCGCGGCGTCGAGGTTGACGTCCAGCGGGTTGCCGCGCTCCCCGGCATTCACGTCGACCACCGTCAGCGCCTCCGTCCGCTCGATCACCAGCGAACCGCCGAGCGGCAGTGGCACCCGGACGTCGAGAAGTTCCGCAATCGCGGAGTCGAGGTCGCGCAGGTCGAACAGGCGCTGGGCGTCCCCATGGGCGTCTGTATGAGCGCTCAGGCGCGGCAGCAGGTCGGGGGCGTGGCGGTCGCACCAGTCGCGCAAGGCCGACAGCAGCGGCCCGTCGCCCATCTTGATTTGACCGGCCGGCGCCGGGTCGTCGACAAGGATGGCGGCGGGGGCGGCGGCCCCCTGTTCGATCAGGGCGCGGGTGGGGGCGTCGGGGCCGGGATGCAGCAGGCGCGGGGCGGAGCCGGCGCGGGCATCGTCGCGGATGGCGCGCCATTGCAGGTGCAGCGCTTCCGATTCGGCGGCCAGAAGGTCATCGGCGACCTGGGCGGCGCCGGCTCGCACGATCCAGCCGGCGCCGGTGGCGAGTTGTTCGATGCGGCGGGCCAGCGCGGCACGCTCCGGACCGGTGCCGAGGCGCTTCGACACCGCGATGTCGCGGCCGAGTGGCGCGTGAACCAGGAAACGGCCGGGCAGGGTGATGTCCATCGTCAGCGACGGACCCTTCGACCCGACGGCGTCGGCCTTCACCTGCACCATCACCGGCTGGCCGGTGCGCAGCAGGGCGCCGATGGGGGCCGGCTTGGCACCCGGACGATTGGCGCGCGGTTGCGGGGAATCGTCGTCGAGGACGGGACGGCGCACGTCGGCGGCCGGCAGCAGGCCGGACAGGCCATTCCCGAGATCGACGAAGGCGCCGTTCAGGCCGGTGGCGATGCGCTCCACCCGGCCCAGGATGATGGCGCCCAGCAGCGACGGGCGGTCGGCTTGGTCGATGTGCAGGTCGGTCAGGCGGCCGTCGGCCAGCACCGCCGCCCGCGTCAGCGGGCCGTCGCGGTCGACCAGCAGCTCAAGCCTGCTCATGGCTCGGGAGGTATCGGGGGAGGAAGCGGGAAGCCGGCGCCGTGCAGCATGCCGGCGACCTCGTGCAGGGACAGCCCGACGACGTTGCTGTAGGAGCCGCCGATCCAGCGCACCAGCGCCCCCGCCCGGCCCTGGATGGCATAGCCGCCGGCCTTGCCCTGCCATTCGCCCGACGCGATGTAGGCGTCGGTTTCCGCCCGGTCGAGCACCTTGAAGGTGACGTCGGTGCGGACCAGCCGGTCGATTCGGCGATGGCCTTCCGTCCCTGGAATCAGCAGGACGATGCCGCCGATCACCCGGTGCCGCCGGCCGGACAGCAGGGACAGGCAGCGTCGCGCCTCCTCCTCCCGTTCGGCCTTGGGCAGGATGCGGCGGCCGCAGGCGACCACGGTGTCGGCGGCGAGAATCCACGAATCGGGATGGCGCGCGGCGACGCACGACGCCTTCTCCGCCGCCAGACGCAGGGCGTGCTGGGGCGGGAGTTCGTCGCGCAGCGGCGTTTCGTCGAGATCGGCGGGATCGACCGCGTCGGGCACGATGCCGATCTGGCGCAAAAGGTCGAGCCGGCGGGGCGAGGCCGAAGCCAGCACCAGCCGGGGCGCCTTGGACGGGATCGTCACGGGGAACCGCGATGCAGCAAGGATGCTACTTGAACCGGAAGGTGATGCGGCCCTTGGTCAGGTCGTACGGCGTCATTTCCACATTGACGCGGTCGCCCGCCAGGACGCGAATCCGGTTCTTACGCATCTTGCCGGAGGTGTGCGCCAGAACCTCGTGATCGTTGTCGAGCTTCACCCGGAACATCGCGTTCGGAAGCAATTCGACGACGGTCCCGGAAAACTCGATCAGATCTTCCTTTGCCATAGGCCCTTATGTCCGTCCTAAAAGTTTCGCGGCAATAACTGACCTTCCAAGGCCGCCGGGTCAAGGGGGATTCCCACCGCCGATGCGTTCGGCCGCAGCCTTCCGCGCGGGGCAGCCCCGCGTTGTGTGGCGAAAATACCCTGTAACCCCTGCCGCGTCAGACCGACTGATAGGGGTTGAGCGGCGATGCACCGCCTTCTTCCAGGCGGCGCGGCTGTTCCAGCGCCTTGCCGATCGCCGCGAACATCTCGCGTTGGTCGATCTCCATGCGGCGGGTCAGCCGGCTCACCGTTTCCGCCGCGGTAAGGGCACGGCCGGTGGAGCGGTCGTGGAACAGGTTGTGATTCGCCTTCGCCGCGCTGGGCAACAGGTCGGCGGCGACGGCGCCGGGGCTCGATTCGGCGGCGCGAATCAGCTTCGCCGCCCCGCCGGAGCCCAGAACATAGGCCATGCGGCTCTCCGATTCGCTGGCCGGGCGGCCCAGCCGCTTCTCCAGCGCCTCGCGCCCTTCGGCCAGATAGCGGGCGGCCATGCCGGCCGACAGGTCGACGTCGTGGCGCAGTTCCAGGATCTGGCGGCGGATCGCCGGATCCTTGACGCTGGACACGCCGTTGCGGACCTGGATGTGCGAGGCCAACTCACCCTGGCCATAGGCGGCGCCATGGCGGCGGAACAGGTCGAGCCATGTCGATTCGAGGAACTGGAACGGGCCGGCGGCGGAGCTGCGGCTGTTCCTGGCGCCGGGGTCCAGCCCGCTTTCCTGGGTGGCCTGGGCGAGGATCGCGGTGAAGCTGTGGCCCGACAGGCCGGCGACCTGCTGCGAGGCGACCAGCACCCGCGTGGCGGTCGGATCATCGGAGTTCACCGCCTTGACCGTCTCCGCCACCTTCTTCGAACTTGGGGTCGGACCCTGCGCCGGCGCCGGCGCCGCCGGCTTCAGCCCGGGCAGGGGCGCGCGTGGTGGTGCGGCCTCGCCGTCCGCCGGCGCGGAGTCCGCCAGCAGGACCGGCGCCTCCGGCTTGACGGTCGGGAGCGGTACCGCTGTGCCGTCCGCCAGACGGATGGGGGTGACCGGCTTGGCCGCCGGAAAGGGGACCTGGGTGCCGTCCGCCAGCAGGATCGGGGCCGGTGGCTTGGCGGACGGCAGGGGCGGCGCCTTCTGGCCGTCCTGGAGCAGGCCGTTGGCGGCGCGGCCGACGGGCAAGGCGGCTCTGCCGTGCCGGTTGGTCTGGACCAGCGCATCACGGAAGGACGGCTCGCCGCCGGCGCCATCGGCCAGCGACGGGGGACTATCGGGCTTGCGCTCCGGAACGGGGGCGAGAGGGGGCTGCGCAACCTTCATGGCACACACTTCGCTGCAGACCGGCCGAGCCTGCCGGGAGGGGTGCGGCCACTATAGCACCGACTCGTCAGCTGTGTGCGATCAACTGCGGACGCGGGGGCTCATCCTGTCCATCCTCGGGCGATTCGTTGTCCATGTGCCCGACGTGAACCCAGCGGCCGATCGCGGCCAGCAGCTTGGTCTTCTCCAGCGGCTTGGCCAGATGGGCGTTCATGCCCGCCTGCAGGCAGCGTTCGACCTCCACCTGCAGGACGCCGGCCGACAGGGCCAGGATCGGGATGCGGCCCACCGGGGCGGGCAGGGCACGGATGCGGCGGGTGGCCTCCAGCCCGTCCATCACCGGCATCTGCACGTCCATCAGCACGAGGTCGTAGGTCTGTTCCTGCACCGCGGCGACCGCGGCGGCGCCGTCGTCCACGGCATCGACATGGTGGCCGGCCTTGGTCAGCATGGTCACCGCCAGATCGCGGTTCATCGCCAGATCCTCGGCCAGCAGGATGCGGGCGCCGGGGCTGCCGGGCTCGCTTCCGGCAAGGGGTGCGCCGTCGCGCTGGACCGCGGCGCTGCCGGCGGGCAGCAGCGGCAGCGAGAACCAGAAGGTGCTGCCGTTGCCGGGCTGGCTTTCCATGCCGATCTCGCCGCCCATCAGCTCCACCAGCCGGCGGCAGATGGCCAGCCCCAGGCCGGTGCCGCCGCGCCCGCGTTCCAACTGGGTGAAGCGCTGGAACAGGTCGCGCTGCCGTTCGGGCGCGATGCCGATCCCGGTGTCGGTGACGGTGAAGGTGCAGATGCGGCCGCCGCCGGGCTTGCCGCCCGCCTTGGCACCGTCATCCTCGATCGCCTTCACCGTCAGCCGGACCGATCCGCGGTCGGTGAACTTCACCGCGTTGCTCAGCAGGTTCAGCAGGATCTGGCGCAGCCGGTCGGGGTCGCCCATGACGAAGCCGCGGGCGGTGGCGGAAATGCTGGTCTGCAGCTCCAGCCCCTTCTGTTCGGCGGCCAGACGGACGATGGCGACGCAGCGGTCGGCCAGATCGTCCAGCCGGAAGGGCACGCTGACCAGATCGAGCCGCCCGGCCTCCAGCTTCGACAGGTCGAGCACGTCGTTGATGACGGTCAGCAGCGACCGTCCGGCATCGCGCACCTGCGAGGCGTAGCGCCGCTGTTCGGCCGTCAGCGGGGTTTCAAGCAGCATCTCCGCGAATCCGATCACGCCGTTCATCGGCGTGCGGATCTCGTGGCTCATGGTGGCGAGGAATTCCTCCTTGGCGCGGCTGCCGGCCCGCGCCTCCTCCATGGCGGAGCGCAGCTCCTGCTCGCGCTGTTTCAGGCGGCGCGACATGTTGTTGAAGGCGTGTGAGACGACGCGGAATTCATGCGGCGCCCGGTCCGCCTCGATCACGGTGCCGCCGCCGCCGTCGCCGATCCGGGTCGCAGCGCTGCCCAATTCCCAAACCCAGCGCAGGACGGAGGCGCGCAGCAGGACCCACAGTGCGGTGACGCTGACCAGCGCCGCGATGCCCAGCAGCCCCAGGCTCTGCCACAGGTCGCGCCGCGCCTCCGCGATGATCGGGCTGGTCGGCATGCCGACGGCGAAGATCGTGTCGGTCTCGTCGGAATGGCGGAAGGCCCACAGCCGGTCGCGCCCGTCGGCGCTTTCGGAATCCAGGAAGCCGTCCCGCTCCTTCAGCATCTGCTGGACGTGCGGCAACTGGCCGACATTGCGGTTCAGCCAGCCTTCCGGATCGGGCTGGCGGGCGACGATCACGCCATTGTGGTCCAGCACCATCACGCGGGCGTCGGGCTGCTTCAGCACCTTCACCAGATCGGTCAGCCAGGTCAGGTCGACGGCGACGCCCATCACGCGGACGATCCGGCCATTCTCGATGATCGGGCTGGCCACGATGATCAGCGGCTTCAGCGAGCGCTTGCCGATGATGAAATCGCTGACCACCCAGCTTTTGGTGTCGAGGACGCGCTGGAAATATTCGCGTTCGCGCAGCGAGATGCCGGCGCCAGGGCCGGTGGTGTCGCAGATGATGTTGCCGTCGGCGTCGGTCAGCCAGACGCCGGTGGTCCAGCGGTGCTGGCGCGGCATCGGCGCCAGCGTGGCGACGCAGGCGTCGGTGTCGGTCGGCGTGGCGTTGCGGATCGCCGGCACCAGCGACAGCACGCCCAGCAGGTTGCGCGCCTCGCCGATCAGGTCATGCTGGCGCTGCACCCCGTCGTCCGCCAGATGCAGGGCCAATTCGCGCGCGGCGCCGATATGGTCGTCGAGCTGCTGGTCGGCGAGATAGAGCGCGCCAACCAGCGGCAGCGCCAGCGAGGCCAGCACCACGCCCATCAGGCGCGCGCGCAGGCTGCGCGGGCTGAAGGCGCGGAGAAGGCGGGGCATCAGACCGGCGGGCATGGATGGACGGCTCTCCGCGCGAAAATTCGTCGACGCTCCCGAGCCTAAGGCGGCGCGCGATGCGTTGCGATGACACAGCTCAATAACATTGGCGGGGATGCAATGTGAACTGCCCGCGGCGCAAAAAGTTGCAGAATGCCAAAATTATTACCGACCATGCCGTGTGCGGTGTTGCGGAGGATTTGACGGCCGTCAAGGCCGGCGGAACGGGGATCCGGGATGGTTCCGCCACCATGCCGACCATCCGCCAGGAGCCCCGCCAGATGCACAGCGAATGCGATCACAGGATCAAGCCTACGCGGCCGGGCGGCTGGGGAATCGGCATCTTTCTCGGCGTTTCGAGGCAGCGGGTGCGCCGCGCCGTGCTGATGCTGCACCTGACGCTGGGGCTGGCCGTGGGGGCGCTGTTGGCGCTGACCGCGCTGACGGGCAGCCTGCTGGTCTTCTACGTGGACATCGACCGGGTGCTGACGCCCGAACTGGTGGTGCCGGCGGAACCTGGTGAAGCGTTGCCGCTGGACCGTGTGGTTCAGGCGCTGCGCGAGGCACATCCCACGCGCAGCGGCGGCTGGCGGCTGGAGCTTCCGCATGGGCCGGACCATCCGATCATGGCCCGCTACATGAAGCCGCAGGAGACGGCGGGCAAATCCTTCGCACCGCTGATGGTGGCGGTGAATCCGTACAGCGGCGAGGTGCTGTCCTCCCGCTTCTGGGGCCGGACGGCGATGACCTGGGTCTACGACCTGCATTACCTGCTGCTGGCCGGCGACAGCGGCCGGACGGTGCTGACGCTGGGCGGAATCGGCAGCCTGCTGGTCCTCGCCAGCGGGGTCTATCTGTGGTGGCCGGCGGCCGGGAAATGGGGACGGGCCTTGCGGCCGCGCCTGCGCTCCGGCTTCGTCCGGCAGGTGTTCGACATCCATGTGCTGGCGGGGGTCTACGGCCTCGTCGTCCTGCTGCCCCTGATCGTGACGGGGGTCGTCATGGAACAGCCGGAGTGGGTGAAGCCGGTGGTGGAGCGGCTGTCGCCCGTGACCGCGGCGCCGGCCATCGCGCCGGCACAGGGCGGGACGGCGGTCGGTGCCGATGCCGCTCTGGCCGCGGCGCTGGCCCGCTTCCCCCAGGCCGAACCGCGCTGGGTCGAGGTGCCGGGGCAGGGCGGCGGCGCCTATCACATCCGCCTGTTCCAGGCCGGCGAGCCCGGCTGGCGCTTTCCCAAGACCAGCGTCTGGGTGAATGGCGGCGACGGCACCATCCTTGACCTGCGCGACCCCACCCGCTGGACCGCCGGCGACGCCTTTTTCGGCTGGCAGCATCCGCTGCACAACGGCGAGTGCTTCGGCCTGTGCTGCCGCATCCTCGTGGCGGTCGCGGGGCTGCTGCCGGCCCTGCTTCTGGCGACCGGGGTGGTGCGCTGGCGGCAGAAGAAGGCGACGCGGCCGGCGCGGGCCGGACGTTAGGCCGCCGGGCCGTCGGCCCCTCAGACAGTCGGGCCGCGGGTCAGGGGGAAGCGCTGCTTCACCTTGGCCAGCAGGCCGTCGCGGACCTGCCGGTAGGCTTCCAGCATGGCGTCGCGGGTGCCGTCGACCAGGGTGGGGTCGAAGGTGTTCCAGAACTCCACGTCGCAGGCCATGGTGCGCGTCATCTCGATGGCGCGGTGCTGCGCCTCCGGCGACAGCGAGACGATCAGGTCGAAGTTGGTGTCTTCCAGATCCTCGAAGGTGCGGCAGCGGTGCTTGGACAGGTCGATGCCGATCTCCTCCATCACCGCGACGGCGAAGGGATCGACCTCGTCGCCCTCGCGGACGCCGACCGAATCCACATAGACGCGGGTGCCGTGGTAATGGCGCATCATCGCCGCCGCCATCGGCGAACGGATCATGTTGTAGGTACAGGCGAATAATACGCTCGTGACCGGCAGAGGGGTGAGGACCGGGGTCGCCGCCATGGCCATGCGCCGCCCGTGCCCGTCAGCCGCGAATGTGCAGGACGCAGATCAGCGTGAACAGCCGGCGCGCGGTCTGCAGGTCCATTTCCACCTTGCCGGCCAGACGTTCGCGCAGCATCTCGGACCCCTCGTTGTGCAGGCCGCGGCGGCCCATGTCGATGGCCTCGATCTGCGAGGGCGTCGACCGCTTGATGGCGGCGTAATAGCTCTCGCAGATCAGGAAATAGTCCCGCACGATCGAGCGGAATCCGGTGATCGGCAGCATCAGCCGGTCGAGCACGCTGTCGTCCTCGCGCCGGATGTCGAAGACCAGCCGGTTGTCCTCGATCGACAGGTGCAGGTGGTACGGCCCGTCCTCCGCGAAGTCGCAGGGGCAGAACTCGTTGTCCTCCAGCAGGTCGAAGATGGCGACGGCGCGCTCATGCTCGACCTCCGGCTTGTGGCGGACGACACTCCGCTCGTCGAGCGTCACATGGGTGATGCGCCGCTTGCTCTTCGCCGTCGTCACGCCCCGCCTCCCCGCTTTTTCAATCTTTATAGAACTTATTCTTTATAGTCTGGCAGCCGCTGGGCGACGGAGCGCGCGTGCGCCTCCAGCCCTTCGGCCATCGCCAGCGTCACCGCCGCCGGACCGATGGCCCGCAGGCTGTCGGCGTCGCAGGCGACGAAGGTCGTCCGCTTCATGAAGTCCAGCACGTTGAGGCCGGACGAGAAGCGGGCGCTGCGCGCCGTCGGCAGCACGTGGTTGGGACCTGCGACGTAATCGCCGATGGCCTCCGGCGTATAGCGGCCGAGGAAGATGGCGCCGGCATTGCGGATCTTCGCCGCCAGCGCGTCCGGATCCTCCACCGCCAGTTCCAGATGCTCCGGCGCCAGCCGGTCGACCAGGGCGGGGGCGTCGGCCATCAGGTCGCCGACCAGGACGATGGCGCCATGCTCCCGCCAGCTTTCGCCGGCGATCGCCGTGCGCGGCAGCGTTTCCAGATGCCGGTCCACCGCCGCCGCGACCGCGTCGGCGAAGGCGGCATCGTCGGTGATCAGGATCGACTGGGCCGAGGTGTCATGCTCCGCCTGCGACAGCAGGTCCATGGCGATCCAGGCTGGATCGTTCTTGCCATCGGCCACCACCAGGATTTCCGACGGGCCGGCGATGCTGTCGATGCCGACGAGGCCGTAGACCTGCCGCTTGGCGGCGGCGACGAAGGCGTTGCCGGGGCCGACGATCTTGTCGACCGGCCGGATCGTCGCCGTGCCGTGGGCCAGCGCCGCGACCGCCTGGGCGCCGCCGATGCGGTAGATCTCGTCGATGCCGCAACGCTTGGCGGCGGCCAGCACCAGCGGGTTGATCGCCCCGTCCGGCGTCGGCACCACCATCACCACGCGCTCGACACCCGCGACCTTGGCGGGCAGGGCGTTCATCAGAACCGACGACGGGTAGGAGGCCGTGCCGCCCGGCACATAGAGGCCGACGGCGCCGACCGGCGTCCAACGCGCCCCCAGCCGCACCCCGGCGGCGTCGCGGTAGTCGGTGACCTCCGGGATCTGGCGGCGGTGGAACTCCTCGATCCGCGCGGCGGCGAGGTCCAGCGCCTCCAGCGTCTCGGCCGAGCATTTGGCGGTGGCGGCGTCGATCTCGTCCCGGCCGATGCGCAGGGTCTCCGCCGTCAGGGTCTGGCGGTCCCAGCGGGCGGTGTAGTCGATCAGGGCGGCGTCGCCGCGCGTGCGCACCTGATCGATCACCCCGGCGACCAGCGTCTGGACATCCTCGCTGGCCTCGCGCTTGGCATGCAGCAGCGCCTCGAACCCGGCGGCGAAGTCCGCGTCGCGAATATCAAGCCTGACGGGCATTCACCGCCTCCCGGAACTTGTCGATCCACTGAGAAATCTCGGCCGTCCGCGTCTTGAAGGCCGCGCGGTTGACGATCAGCCGCGAGGTGACGTCGGCGATATGCTCCACCTCCACCAGCCCGTTGGCCTTCAGCGTCGAACCGGTGGAGACCAGATCGACGATGCGGCGGCACAGGCCCAGCGTCGGCGCCAGTTCCATCGCGCCGTTCAGCTTGACGCATTCGGCCTGGACGCCGCGCGCGGCGAAGTGACGCTTGGTCACCTCCGGATATTTGGTGGCGACGCGCACATGGCTCCAGCGCGACGGATCGTCGCCCTCCATCATCTCCACCGGTTCGGCGACCGACAGGCGGCAGGCGCCGATGCCGAGGTCGAGCGGGGCGTAGATCTCCGGGTAGTCGAACTCCATCAGCACGTCGTTGCCCGCCACGCCCAGATGGGCGGCACCGAAGGCGACGAAGGTCGCCACGTCGAAGGAACGGACGCGGATGATGCTGAGGTTCGGCACATTGGTGGCGAAGCGCAGAAGCCGGCTCTTGTCGTCGTCGAAGGCCGGCTCCGGATGGATGCCGGCATGGGACAGCAGCGGGCGCAGCTCCTTCAGGATACGGCCCTTGGGCAGGGCCAGCACCAGCTGGTCGTCAACCGGTGTGGCCGTCATCGCGGCGGCAGTCACCCCTTGGGCGCTGGGATCGGCGGACAAAACACTCTCCTCGCATCGCTCGCCGGGGCGATGTGCATGCCCCGGATGAACCATCGACGCGATAGATAGCACATTCCACGCGCCCGTCACCTGTCGCTGTCGCGCCGCATCAATTCAACATCACAAAATAGTGCATTTCTGTATTTCACACAAAATGCAGAAATAGGGTTGACCATACTCCATGGAACGGGTAGAGAAATGTTCATGGACGCCCCGCCGGGGCCTCCCGCGGCAATTTGAACCCTGCAGCTTGCGCCGCGTCACCAAACGCTAAAGCGCCACGATACCGGTCGTGGACCTCTTCAAGAAGGAGAGACCGGAATGACCTCGCGAGTTTCCGCTCCCCCATCCGTGCTTCGGACCGCTTTCCCGGCCTGCATGATGCGCCCGGGCCTGTGTTGCCGCTGATCTCGCGGCCCCAAGACACAGCGCCCATCCCGCACATCCGCCAGTCCTGAAAGCACGTGCGCCGCCCGCCCCGCGATCGTCGAGGGCCAGCCGCGCAACGGACCCATATTCCGGGGGAGTCCTTCGCCATGACCCACGCCAATGCCTACGCCATCGAAGTCCAGGGCCGCTCCGCCGGCATCGTCGTCGCCGAACGCGGCGGCTTCACCTTCTTCGTGTCCGATTGGGCTTTCCGCGATCTCGACCGCCGTGTCTTCCGCAATGTCGGACAGGCCCAGCGCGCCGCCCACCAGCATTACAGCCGGCTGCCCGACACCCGCCGCCGCTGACGCTCCATAAAAAATCCGTTGCCAGAAATCCCGAGGAAAGACCCGATGAAGCGCATCCTGATGTCGGTGGCCGTCGCCGCCGGCCTGTTGACCGCCGCAACCTCCGCACTTGCCGCTCCGCTGAAGCTCGGCGTGTCGGCCGGTCCCTATGGCGAGATCCTGGAATTCACCGCCAAGCTGGCCGCCAAGGAGGGCATCGAGGCGCAGGTGATCGAGTTCACCGACTGGAACATGCCCAATGCGGCGCTCCAGGCCGGCGACATCGACGCCAACAACTTCCAGCACCAGCCCTTCCTGGACAATCAGGTGAAGCAGCGCGGCTACGACATCGTCTCCGTCGCCAAGAGCGTTGTGGTGCCGATGGGCGTCTACAGCAGCAAGGTGAAGGTGCTGGCCGACCTGAAGCCGGGTGCGTCGGTGTCGATCCCCAACGACCCCACCAACGGCGCCCGCGCCCTGTTCCTGCTGGCCAAGGCCGGCGTGATCGGGCTGAAGGACGGGGCGGGACTGAACACCACCATCGCCGACGTCGTGAACCCCAAGGGCATCAAGCTGGTGGAACTGGACGCCGCCCAGCTGCCGCGCTCGCTCGACGACGTGGATGCGTCGGTCATCACCCTCAACTATGCCGTGCTGGCCGGGCTGGAGCCGAAGAAGGCGCTGCTGCTGGAGGATGACCAGTCCAAGTGGAACCTGGTGTGGGCGGTCCGCAAGGATCGCATGGAAGACCCGACGATCAAGCGCTTCATTGCGCTGTATCGTTCGCCCGAAGTGCGGCAGTTTATCGAAACGCGCTTCAACGGTTCCATCATTCCGACTTGGTGAGGGGGCTGGGGGGACGCAGGACGTCCCCTTTTGCCGAATAAATGATGATAACGCTAACAAACATTCACAAGACTTATGCCGCACGTGGCGGCGGGGCTCCGGTCCATGCGCTGGCGGACATCGACCTTTCCATCGGACGCGGCGAGGTCTTCGGGATCATCGGCCGGTCGGGCGCCGGGAAATCGACGCTGCTGCGCACGGTCAACCTGCTGGAAAGCCCGAGTTCGGGCAGCGTCACGGTCGACGGGGTGGAGATGACCGCCCTGTCGGCGGCGGAATTGCGCCGGGCCCGCCATTCCATCGGCATGATCTTCCAGCACTTCAACCTGCTGTCCTCGCGCACCGTCTTCGACAATGTGGCGCTGCCATTGGAACTGGCCGGTACGCCGAAGGCGGAGATCCGCCGGACGGTGGAACCGCTGCTCGACCTCGTCGGGCTGGCCGACAAGCGCGACCGCTACCCGGCGGAGCTGTCGGGCGGGCAGAAGCAGCGCGTCGGCATCGCCCGCGCGCTCGCCAGCAAGCCGAAGGTGCTGCTGTCGGACGAGGCGACCTCCGCGCTCGATCCGGAGACGACGACGCAGATCCTGCATCTGCTGGCCGACATCAACCGGCGGCTGGGGCTGACCATCGTCCTCATCACCCACGAGATCGCCGTCATCAAGGAGATCTGTCACAAGGTGGCGGTGATGGAAGGCGGCCGGGTGATCGAACAGGGGCCGGTCTTCGACATCTTCGCCCATCCGAAGCACCCCACCACCCGCAGCTTCGTCGATCCCGTCATCAACCGCGGGATTCCCGACAGCCTGCGCGACCGGCTGTCGGCCCAACCCGGCCCCGGCAGCAACCCGGTGCTGCGCATCACCTTCACCGGCGAGAAGGCGACCACCCCGGTCATCAGCGCCATCAGCCGCCATCTGGACCTGGACCTGAACATCTGGCACGGCCAGATCGACGAGATCCAGGGCGCCCCCTTCGGCACGCTGGTGGTGGAGGCGCTGGGCGATCAGGCCAAGGTCGAGGCCGCCATGGCCCTGGTCAAAGAGAACAATCTGGGTGTCGAGGTGTTGGGCCATGCTCTCCCCGCAAATCATTGACCTGCTGATCAAGGGGCTGCTCGACACGCTGCACATGGTGGCGGTGTCGGGCGCCATCGGGACGCTGATCGGGCTGCCCATCGGCGTGCTGCTGGCCGTCACCGGCCGGGGCGAGCTGCTGCAGAATTTCGCCTTCAACAAGGTGATGGGGGCGGTGGTCAACATGACCCGCTCCACCCCCTTCATCATCCTGGTGGTGGCGATCATCCCCTTCACCCGGCTGATCGCCGGCACCTCCATCGGCACCAATGCCGCCATCGTGCCGCTGACCGTCGCCGCCGCCCCCTTCATCGCCCGCGTGGTGGAGAATGCGGTGCGCGAGGTCGACCGCGGGCTGGTCGAGGCGGCGCAGGCGATGGGCGCCACGCCCTTCCAGATCATCAGGAAGGTCCTTCTGCCGGAAGCCCTGCCGGGCATCGTCGCCGGCCTGACCCTGTCGGCTGTCAGCCTCGTCGGCTATTCGGCCATGGTGGGCGCGGTCGGCGGCGGCGGGCTTGGCGACCTCGGCATCCGCTATGGCTATCAGCGCTTCCTGCCGGAGGTGATGCTGGCGGTGGTGATCGTGCTGATCGTGCTGGTGCAGATCGTCCAATCGACGGGCGACTGGATCGCCCGCCGCGTCAACAAACGCAATCTGAAATCCTGACCTGAAAATCCTGAGGAGTGTTCGAGATGCTGCGCTTCCGTTCGCTGGCTTCGCTGCTGGCCGGCGCCGCCACCATGGCCATCGCCTTCGGTGCGTCCGCCGAAACCATCAAGGTCGGCGTCACCGCCGGTCCGCACGCCCAGATCCTGGAGGCGGTGAAGCCCATCGCCGCCAAGGACGGGCTGGACATCCAGATCATCGAGTTCACCGACTACGTCATCCCGAACCAGGCGCTGGCCGGCGGCGACCTGGACGCCAACAGCTTCCAGCACCAGCCCTATCTGGACAACCAGGTGAAGGACCGCGGTTTCGATCTGGTCAGCGTCGGCAAGACGGTGGTCTATCCGATCGGCATCTATTCCAAGAAGGTCAAGAGCCTGGACGAGCTGCCGTCGGGCGCCAAGGTCGCCATCCCCAACGACCCGACCAACGGCGGGCGCGTCCTGCTGCTGCTGCAGGCCAAGGGTCTGATCAAGCTGAAGGACGGCGGCAATCTGAAGGCCTCGCCGATCGACATCGTCGAGAACCCGAAGAAGCTGGAGATCGTCGAGCTGGACGCCGCCCAGCTGCCGCGCTCGCTGGATGACGTGACCGTCGCCGCCATCAACACCAACTTCGCGCTGGAGGCCGGCATCGACCCTGTCAAGGACGCCATCGCCCGTGAGGCGGCGGACAGCCCCTATGCCAACGTCATCGCCGTGCGCAAGGCCGACAAGGACAAGCCCTGGGTCGCCAAGCTGGTGAAGGCCTACAACAGCCCGGAGGTGAAGGAATTCATCCTCACCAAGTTCAAGAACGCCGTCGTTCCGGCCTTCTGAGGTCCATGAGAGCACGCCCGGCGGCGCTGAGCGCATCGCCGAGTGTTTCTCCCGGTCGCGGCCCGAACAGCCGCATCGACGGATACCAGGGCCGGCAGCCGGTGCCGAGCGCCGTCCAGTCCCCCGCCGGCCCGATCCGCCAGACCGGCACGCCAAGCGCGCCGGCCATCTCCGCCACCGACGTTCCGGCGGAGATCACCAGATCCAGCGCCGCCGTCAGGGCCGCCGCGCCGTCGAGGTCGTTCTTGAGGTCCAGCGGCGGGCGGTGGATGGCGATGCCGAAGCGCTGTTCGGCGACGGCGAGTTCGGCTTCGCACTCGTCGTATTGAAGATTGATCAGGCGCAGGCCGGGCAGGGTGAGGATCGGCGCCCAGTCGGCCAGCGGGGCGTAGTTGGCATCGCGGAGCGCGGTGCGAAGGCTGCTGCGCCAGCAGAGGCCGATGGTGAGGGTGGGGTTGGGTGTCTGCATCGGCTGCCCCCTCCCCATCCCTCCCCCGCCGTTGGCGGGAGAGGGGGCAGGATGCTTGGCGGCGGCGCCTGATCGCGAAGCGGCGGCAGTTCCCTCTCCCGCCGAAGGCGGGGGAGGGTTAGGGAGGGGGCAATGGTTTGTCGAAAGACCACCCAACCACCCCCGCCACCACTCCACCGCCGCCTCATCCGCCCGCAGCCATCCACCCTGCGCCGGAAAGCCGCCCAATCCCCAGCCCAGCAGCAAGGGCAGCGACCCTGCCGGGGCGTGGCAGTCGGCGTCCACCGGATCCGCCGTCGCCGCCCGCACCAGCGCCTGTGGGAATGACCGCGCGAACAACTCCACCAGCCGCGGCTCGCATTCCAGAACCACCCGGCCGGCGCGCGCGATCAGGTCGGCGTAGCAGGCGCTGAACATCAGTTCGTCGCCCACCCCCTGCTCCCGCCAGACCAGCACGGTCTTTCCGGCCGGATCGCCGCCGTCCCAGGCGGGAATGCGGAAGCGGCGGTCGGGCAAGGCCTGCCCGGCGGCGAAGCGTGCCTCCAGCCCGGCCCAGCCCTCGGCAATCTCCCCCCGCGCCAGTGCCGCGTAACCGCGGTTGAAGGTGGCGAGCGTCAGGGTCGGGTCGTCCTCCACCGCCCGGCGATAGGCCGCGTCCGCCTCGGCCGGGCGGCCGGCGGCGTGCAGGGCATTGCCGAGATTGTAGCGCCAGTCGGCCCGCGCCTGCTCCAGCGCCAGGGCACGGCCCCAGCCCTTCAGCGCGGCGTCGAGCCGGCCCTGCCGCTGCCGGAGATCGGCCAGCCCGGCCCAGCCGGCGCCGGTGCCGGGGGCGAACAGGATCACCCGCCACCAAGCCAACCCGGCGGCATTGCCGTCACCCGCCCGCTCCAACGCCAATGCGAGGTTGCCGAGCGTGCCGAGGTCGCCCGGCCGGCCCTGGAGCGCCAGCCGCAGAAGCGCCACCGCGTCGGCCGGCCGGTCGAGCGCCAGGGCGGCCAGCCCCATGTTGCTGGTCGCCGCCGGATCGCCGGGGCGCAGGCGCAAGGCCCGGCTGGCGGCACGCTCCGCCGCGGCGGCATGGTCGGTGTCGCGCAAGGCATCGGCCGACAGGGCGATCCAGGCCTCCGCCAGCGCCGGGTCGAGAGCGAGTGCTCGCCGGAAGAAGGGCAGCCCGTCCTTGCCCATCGCCTGCCGCGCCAGCCCGGCATTGGCCCACAGCCCGGCATGGAAGGGGGCGAGGCGCCGCGCCGCGTCGGTCGCCTCAGCCGCCTCGGACGCCGCGCCACGGGACAGGCGCAGGGCGCCGAGATTGCCGAGCGCCTCGATGTCGTCGGGGGCGAGCCTGGCGGCGGCCAGCCAGTCGGCCTCGGCGTCGGACAGGGCGCCCATTTCCTGGTGGGCCAGCGCGCGGCGCTTGTGGCGGCCGGCGGTCGGCTCCACCGCGATGGCGCGGCTCAGTAGGGTGGCGGCGATGTCGGGACGGCCGGCCTGATGGCCGAGCAGCGCGTAGCCCTCCAGCGCCGCCGGCACCTCGCCGCCGCCCTCGCTGCCCAGGTCGAGGATGCGCTGATAGGCCTTCTCCGCCTCGGGCCAGCGGCCGGACTCGTGGAGCGCGCGCGCTTCGGCCAGCCATTCATCAATGGGCAAGGCAGGGACCAGCCGGTGCAGCTCCGCCGACATTCTTGCCAGAATGTCGGCCAACCCTTCGCCGGGGCGCGTGCTCCACAGCCGCATCGATGGGAACCAGGGCCGCGCGCCGCTGCTCAGCGCCGTCCAGTCGCCGGCCGGGCCGAAGCGCCAGACCGGCACCCCCAGCGCGCCGGCCATCTCGCCGACCGAACTCGCCACCGTCACCACGAGGTCGAGGTTGGCGATCAGCGCGGCGACGCCCTCCAAATCGTTCTTCAGGTCGGTGTCCGGCCAGCGCCGGATGCGGATGCCCAGCCGCGTTTCGACTTCGGCGATCTCCGCCTCGCGCCCGTCATATTGCAGGGTGACCGGGATCAGGCCGGGCAGGGCCAACAGCGGCGCCCAATCGGCCAGCGCGGTGTAGGAGGCCTTGCGCTCCCCCAGCATGTTCTGGCTGCCCCAACAGATGCCGACGCGCAAACCCGGCCCCAGCGCGGCCAGCCGCTCCGCCCATTCCATGGCGCGCGCCGGATCCGGCGCCAGCCAGGACGGCCGGACGGGAAAATCGGCCAGGGTCGGGCGCAGCAGCCGGGGAAGCGATCCCATCGGCAGATGGGCCTCGGCAATGGTGGCGGCATCGGTGGCGGCGTCGGTCGGATCGACGGTTTCCGCCCGCACCGTGACGCCGGGCAGGGCACGGCCGACCAGGCCGGTCAGGCGGGCATCGACCTCCACCACCAGCGCCGCCGGACCCAGCTTTGCGGCGAGGTCGGGCAGTACGGTGCCGAACATCAGCTCGTCGCCCAGCCCCTGTTCGCGCCAGACCAGCAGGCGCCGGCCGGTCGCGCCATCCCAGACCGGCAGGGCGATGCTGCGCCCGGCGGACACGCGGCGGGAGGCGAAGCGGGCCTCATACTCGTCCCACCCCTCCGCCAGCCGGCCGCGGCCGAGCAGCCGCAGGGCGAGGTTCCAGCGGGCCAGCGCGAAGCCGGGGGCATGGACGAGAGCGTTGCGATAGAGCGCCTCCGCCTCCTCGCCGCGCCCCTGCGCCTCGCGCAGCAGGGCGAGGTTCACCATCGTCTCGGCATCGCCGGGGGCGAGGCGCAGCGCTTCCAGATGCGCGGCTTCGGCCTCGCCGGTGCGTCCGGTCTCCTTCAGCACGACGCCGAGGTTGGTCAGGGCGGTGGCATGGCCGGGGTCGAGCCGCAGGGCGTGGCGCAGCGCCGTTTCCGCCTCGCCATAGTCATCCTGCGCCCGCAGCAGCGTGCCGAGATTGGCCCAGGCCTCGGCATAGCCGGCGTCGAGATCGATCGCGCGGCGGTAGTGGAGTGCGGCCTCCGCCAGCCGGCCCCGATCCTGCAGGGCGCTGCCCAGGCTGTTGTGCGCCTCCGCATAGGCCTCGCGCAGGGCGAGCGCCCGGCGGTATTCCGCCTCCGCCTCCTCCAGCCGGCCCAGGGCATGGAGGGCGAGGCCGAGGTTGGCATGCTGCTCCGCCATCTTCGGACGCCGCGCGATGGCCTGTCCGATCAGGTGGACGGCGTCGGCATCCCGTCCGCGCTGGTGATGCAGCACGCCCAGCAGATGCAGCGCGTCGGCATTCCCGCCGTCGACCGCCAGCATGGCGCGATAGGCGCGCTCCGCCCCGTCCAGATCGCCGGCGCGGTGGTGGGCCAGCGCCTCGCGCAGGAGGGCGGCCAGTCTAGTGGAGACGGCTCTGGCGGGTGCGGCGGGTGGCGGCATGAGCGAGGGGCGCCAAGGGAAAGGGAGGGGCCATTTCGATAGCATGAATCGGCCGGGTGGCGCGCAGGCAAAATCCCGAGTGCAATTAAGGGGACTGGCGTGGTTATCTTCATTCTGTATACTTGCGCGTGATTCGGCTTCGCCGGCCGATCTCCATCCAAAAGGCTTATATCTTGAGTAAGACTGCAATCATCGTCGACGACAGCAAGCTTTCGCGCATGCATGTGCGGGCCATGGTCTTGCGCAACAAGCCCGACTGGTCGGTGGTCGAGGCGGCGAACGGCGACGAACTCTTCAAGACGTTGCAGGGCACGCCGGTCGACGTCGCGATCATCGACTACAACATGCCCGGAGACAACGGCGTGGACACCGCGGCCAAGCTGCGCCAGAGCCACCCCGACGTCCACATCGCCATCATCACCGCCAACGCCCAGGACGCGGTGGTGTCGGGCATCCGCGCGGTCGGCGCCGCCTTCATGCCCAAGCCGCTGGAGGAGGAGCAGGTCGCGCGCTTCCTGAACTCTGCCGCCCTGCCGCCGCGCCGGCCTGCCCAGGCCCCTCAGGAGTGATCGCAGCCCCCATGCTGAGCGAGCTGGAGCGCGACGCGCTGGCCGAACTGGGCAACATCGGCATCGGCCGGGCATCGACGGCGCTCGGCCGCATGCTGGGCGGGCTGGTCACCCTGTCGGTTCCATCGGTGGAAATGGTGCCGCTGGCCGATGTGGCCGGGCTGCTGGACCGGGCGCTGACGCCGCCGCTGGTGGGCATATCGGAAACGCTGGGCGGCCTGTTCGCCGGTTGCGCCCTGCTGGTCTTCCCCCAGGCCGGCAGCCTGTGCCTGGTGCGCGCCGCCCTGCCGCCCGACGTGCCGGCGGAGGATGTTCCCGAGCTGGAGGACGAGGTCCTGGCGGAGCTGGGCAACGTCGTGCTGAACAGCGCGCTGGCCCTGGTCGCCAACCTGTTGGGCGAGCCGGTCGAAACCGGCCTGCCGGCGGTATTCCGTGGCGGTGCGGCGGAGATCCTGCGGGGATGTTCGGGGACGCCGCCAACCGCTGACGGTGCCGCGGTGCTGTTCCACATCGATCTGCGCACGACCCTGCCGGGCGGCGACGGGGCTGCGGTGGCGGGTCGGGTGGTCCTGCTGCTCGACGCCGGCTCCGCCGGGGCGCTGCAGGCGACGCTCGGCCGCTATATCGGGCGGCTGGTGGCGTGACGGCAACAAGAACAACCGGCTGGAAAGGCGGGTAAGGACCATGGCACTCATCAAGAAGACCAAGATCGACACGGCGCACACGGCCCGGAGCGAGCCCGGCGCCGCCGGCGATCCGGATCGGTCCGCCGCCGGGAACGAGACCGTCACGACCGAATCCGCGCCGCCGGCCGCCACGCCGGGCGCGCCGCAGCGCCGCCGGGCGCGTGCCGATTCGCGCCGCCGGCAGGCCGCCAGCGGCATCGCCGCCGCCGCCACCGAACTGGCGAGCGGCGTCACCCAGGCGGCCTCGGCGGCGGAGGAACTGCGCCGGGCGATGGAGCAGATCGCCGCCGGGGCGGAGGAATCGGCCAGCGCCACCCAGCAGTCCCAGCGCATGATCGGCCGCGCGTCGGAACTCCTGACCCGGTCGCGCAGCACGGCGGAGCAGGCGGTGCTGCGGGTCGAGGCGCTGCAGGCCACGCTGAAGGACGTCAGCGGCCAGATCCTGTCGTCCATCGACGGCATCGTCCGCGCCGCCGAACGGCAGGAGGCGTCGGTGCGGCTGGTGCGCGACCTGGAGGCCCGGGCGCAGGAGATCGGCACCATCGTGCAGAGCGTCGCCGCCATCGCCGACCAGACCAACCTGCTGGCGCTGAACGCCGCCATCGAGGCGGCGCGGGCGGGGGAAGTGGGCAAGGGCTTCGCGGTCGTCGCCGACGAGGTGCAGGCGCTGGCCGAACGGTCGGAGCGCAGCGCCAACGACATCCAGGGGATGGTCGCGGAAATCCAGGAGGCGGTGGCCTCCGTCGCCGCCGGCATCGTCGCCTCCGCCGACACCGCCAAGGCGGAGGTGGAGCGCGGGCGCATGATCGTCCAGCAGCTGGAGGGCGTGCGGTCGGACATGTCGACCATCGTCCAGGGCGCGCAGGAGACCATCCGCGCCGCGGTGGAGGCCGATCAGGCCGCGCGCGAGGCCCTGCGCGGGGCCGAGACCATCGCCGCCAGTGCCGAGGAGCAGTCCGCCGCCGCGGAGGAGGCGCTGAGGACCGTGGGCGAGCAGGCCGTGGCATTGACCCAGAGCCAGCGCGCCGCCGGCCAGCTGTCCGAACTGGCCGAGGATCTGGAGGGCACCGCCGACCTCGCCGCCACCGCCGACGAACTGGCGTCGGCCGCCGAGGAACTGTCGGCCGCCATCGAGGAGATCAACCGCGGCGCCGCCCAGATCATGACCGCCATCGGCCAGATCTCCGGCGGGGCGCAAGCGCAGAGCGCCGCCACCCACCAGTTGGCCTCGGCGATCGCGGAGATCGACGCCGCCGCGACGCTGGCAGCCGGGCGGGCAAGCGATTCGGTCGATCGCTGCACCTCGATGGAAGGGCTGCTGGGCGAAACGCGCGAGACCATCGGAAAGCTGGCGGACGGCATGCTGGAGGCGGTCGACTCCTCCCGCCGGGCCGGTGAACGGCTGGACGCGCTGGAGCGGCTCGGCCGGCGCATCGACAAGGTGGTGGACGCCATCGCCACCGTCGCCATCCAGACCGGCATGCTGGCGGTCAGCGGCTCCATCGAAGCGGCGCGGGCGGGGGAGTTCGGCCGAGGCTTCACCGTGGTCAGCGGCGACATCCGCAAGCTGGCCGGCGACAGCGCGGAAAGCGCGGAACGGGTGAAGGACATCGTCCGCGACATCCAGGACCAGATGCTGCGGGTGCGCCGCGATGTGGACGAGGTCTCCGCGACCGCAGTGACCGAGATCGCGCGCCACCGCGCCTTCGGCGTCACCCTGACCGCCGGCACGCAGGAGCTGCGGGTGGTCACCGCCGGCAGCCGCGAGATCCTGGACGCCGCCAGCGAAACCACCGCCGCCCTGCGCGAGACCCGCGTCGGTGTGGAACAGGTGGCCGCCGCCACCGCCGCCGCGAACCTCTCCGGATCCGAAGCGGCCAAGGCCGCGCGCGAACAGGCGAAGGGGGCCGAGGAACTGGCGTCGGCGATCGAGGAGATCGCGGCGATGGCCGACAGCCTGCTGGGCGCGGTTTGACCGCCGTGGCCGGGGGCTTGGCTGGGGGCGTGGCCCTGGACGTGGCCGGGGACCGCGCGGCGACAGCCGAGGCCGATAGCGCCCTTGCCTTCGTCACGGTGGCGGTCGGCGACCTGCGGCTCGCGCTGCCGCTGGCGGCCGTCCGCGCGGTGATCCGGCTGCCGGAGCTGGTACGCATTCCTCTGGGGCCGCCCAGCCTCGACGGGCTGGCGCAGTGGCATGGCGAGGCGGTGCCGGTGCTGGACCTTGCCAGGGCATTGGGCAGGCCGGGCGGTGGGGCCGCCGCGCGGGAGACGCGCGTGGTGCTGGTCTGGCATCGCGGCCAGCCGGTGGGTCTGCGGGTGGACGCGATGGCGGGCATCCTGCGCACCGACCCCGACCGCGTCGATCCGGTGACGCAGGAGGAGGGCGGGCTCGACCCCGTCATGCTGGACGGCCTGCTGCGTGACGGGCCGGCCACCATCCTGAAGCTGGACGCGCTGATCGACCGGCAGTTCGGCGACCGCACGGAGGTGGAACGGCCGGAAGCGGAACGGCCGGGCCGGGGAACCGGCGGGTTCGGACGTGTGACGGCGGGCGAGGCGGGGGCCGGGAAGGCGGCGGCCGGACCCGATCGCCAGGCTCTGCTGGTCTTCGAGGTCGCGGGGCAGGAATTCGCCTTGCCGGTGGACCGGGTGCGCGAGGTTCTGCCGGCTCCGCGCGAGGTCGCCCGCATGGCGCGGGCCAAGGCGCATCTGCTGGGCGTGATGGCGGTGCGCGACCGGCTGCTGCCGCTGGTGGGGTTGCGCGCCCTGTTCGGCCTGGACGGCACCGGTGGACAGCGGGCCGGCGGACAGGAGGCCGGACGCCGCGTCGTCGTGGTGCGGTCGGGGGCCGGGCAGGCGCCGGTCGGCGTGCTGGTGGACGAGGTGCGCGAGATCCTGCGGCTCGATCCCGTGCTGATCGACCCGGTGCCGCCGCTGCTGGCCCGCGAGCCGGAGTTCGAGGATCTGGACGGCATCGCCCGGGCGGATGGTGGGCGGCGGCTGGTGTCGGTGCTGTCGGCGGAGCGGCTGTTCCGCCATGGCGCGGCAATCGGCGCGGAAGCGGGCGGAGAGGGGGACGGGATGGAACCGGCACGGCCTGCGGAGGGAAGCGGAAACGCGGAACGCTTCGTCGTCTTCCGTCTCGCCGGGGCGGAATATGGCCTGCCGGTATCCGCCGTGCGCGAGGTGCTGCGCCGGCCCGACAGCATCACGCCGCTTCCCAACGCGCCCGACTTCGTCGCCGGCGTGCTGACCCTGCGCGGCGAGGTGCTGCCGCTGATCGATCAGCGCCGGCTGCTGAACCTGCCGGCCGCCACGGCCAGCCCCTCCGCCGGGCTTGAGCGCGGGCGGGTGGTGGTGGTCGGGCGCGACGGGCTGCTGGTCGGGCTGCTGGTGGACGGGCTGTCCGGCCTGCTGACGGTTCCGGCGGAGCGGATCGGTCCGGCACCGGCGGTGTCGGCGGCGCAACGCCGGCTGATCCGCCGGGTCGCCACGCTGGATCCGGCCGGCGGCAGCCGCCTGATCCTATTGATGGATGCGGACAGTCTGCTCGACATGGACCGGCTGGCCGATCTGCCCGTTATCCCGCAGTGACGGCCGGGAGCCTGGATTGGGGGACGGCGTGCTGACGGTGCTGGTGGTGGACGATTCCGCATTGATGCGCCGGCGCATCGCGGATCTGCTGATCGAGGCCGGATTCCGGGTGGAGACCGCCGCGACGGGGGAGGAGGCCCTGGCGCGCCTGCCGGTCGTCGATCCGGACGTGGTGACGCTCGACGTCACGATGCCCGGCATGGACGGGCTGACCTGCCTTGCCCGCATCATGGTCGAGCATCCCAAGCCGGTCGTCATGGTCTCCGCCCTCACCGGCGCGGGGGCGGAGGAGACGCTGGAAGCGCTTCGGCTGGGCGCGGTGGAGGCGGTGCAGAAGCCGGCCGCCGGCTCCATCGGCCGCATCGGCGAGGAACTGGTGGAGACGGTGCGCGCCGCCGCATCCTCCCGCCCGCGCCGCGTCCACGGCCTGCGCGAACGGCTGCGGCTGGCCCGCGCCCGCATCGCCGGAGAGGATTTCGTGGTGCCGGAGGGGCAGCTGCCTGCGGCGCCGCCCATGGCGGCGTCGCCTGCAGCCGTGGCGGCGGGCGGCGAGGGCGAGGGGGTGGTGCTGGTCGGCGTGTCCACCGGCGGACCCGGCACGCTGGAGGACATCCTGCCCCTGCTGCCGGCCGGCTTTCCCTGGCCGGTGGTGGTGGCGCAGCATATGCCGGCCGCCTTCACCGCGACGCTGGCGCGCCGGCTGGACGAGCTGTGCGCGCTGAGGGTGGTGGAGGTGGAGCGGGCGACGGTTCTGGCGCCGGGCATGGTCTGCATCGCCCGCGGAAGTGCGGACGTCGAACTGGCGCGGCGCGGCGGTCGGCTTCAGGCGGTCTGTGTGCCGCCCTCGCCCGACCGGCCCTGGCACCCCAATGCCGACCGGCTGGTGACCAGCGCCCTGCGGCTGCTGCCGGCCGACCGGTTGGTGGGGGTGCTGCTGACCGGCATGGGCAATGACGGGGCGGCGGCGATGGCCGAGCTTCATGCCCGCGGCGGCCGCACCATCGCGGAGTCGGAGGACAGTGCCGTCGTCTTCGGGATGCCGCAGGACCTGATCCGGCGCGGCGGCGCCGGCGTCGTGCTGCCGTCGGGCCGGATCGCCGGCCAGCTCACCCGCTGGCTGATGCCCGCCGCCCGGCGCGCCGGGATCGATTGAGGAGTGACGCCATGGGACTGGTGAAGAAGAAGGCGGCTCCGGAGCATGCTCCGGCCACGACTGGCGCCCGGCGCGACCCGTTGGCCTCGCTCGACGATGCCGACGCGGCCGTTCGTCGCGATGCCGCCCACGCGCTTGGCCATACGGCGCTGCCGGGCACCGAGGAGGCGCTCGCCCGCCGGCTTCTGACGGAGGGGGATGCCGGCGTGCGCGAAGCCATCCTGACCGCGCTCGCCCGCATCGCCACGCCGGAGGCGGCGGCAGCGCTCGTCCCCTTCCTCGACCGCGAGGATGCGGCATTGCGCAACGCCGCGCTGGAAAGCCTGCAGCAGATGCCGGCGGAGGTCGCCGCCCCGGCGCTGCTGCCGCTGCTCGACCATGCCGACGCCGACCTGCGCATCTTCGCGGTGCAGGGGTTGGGCAGCATCACCCATTCCGGCCGCGCCGACTGGCTGGCAAGGGTGATGGAGCGCGATGCCGACGTGAATGTCTGCCTCGCCGCGGTGGAGGCGCTGGCCGAGGCCGGCAGTCCGGAAGCGCTGTCCAGCCTGGAGACGCTGGCCCGCCGCTTCCCCGGCGACGCCTTCGTCGCCTTCGCCGTCGACGCCGCCCGCTCCAGTTTCCAGGGACGGTGAACGGATTGACCGACGCCGAGCCGGAAGGCCTGTCCCAGGAGGATTATGCGACGCTCTGCGGGTTCCTGCGGGACCGCACCGGCCTGTCCTTCACCGAGGCCAAGCGCTATTTCGTCGACCGCCGCATCGCCGCCCGCATGCAGGCGGTCGGCGCGACGGGTTTGCGCGCCTATCTGAATTTGCTGCGCTTCCAGGCGTCGGGGGAGGAGCTTCAGCGGCTCGTCAACCTGATGACGGTGAACGAGACCTATTTCTTCCGCGAGAAGTACCAGTTCGACTGTCTGGTGAACTCCGTCCTGGACGAGCTGGTGCGGGGGCGGCCGAAGGGGTCGCGGCTGCGCATCTGGTCGGCCGGCTGCGCCACCGGCGAGGAACCCTACTCAATCGCGATCATGCTGCTGGAAAACTGGCGCCGGGTGGACGATTACGAGATCGAGCTGCTGGCGTCGGACATCGACACCGCGGTTCTGGAACGCGCGCGCGAAGGCATCTATGACGAGCGCGCCCTGCAGGGGCTGCCGGCCCATCTGCGCGCCAAGTATTTCCAGCCCCTGCGCGGAGCGGCCGAGTTCGGCGGGCCACGCTGGCGGATCGTCGAGGATCTGCGGGAGTCCGTCGATTTCTCCCTGGTCAACATCGCCGACCCGCAGCAGGTGCGGGCCTTCCGCGGAATCGACGTGATCTTTTGCCGCAACCTGCTGATCTATTTCGACGATCTGGGCCGACGGGAGGCGGCGAGCATGTTCTACGATGCCCTTGCGCCGGGCGGCTTCGTCTGTCTCGGCCATTCGGAAAGCATGAGCCGCATGTCCTCGCTGTTCGTTCCGCGCCGCTTCCCCGACGCCATCCTTTACCAGAAGCCGGTAGACGGGGGTGGGCCGTGAGCGGCACCAACACTGGCGGGCCGCGTGTCCTGGTGGTGGACGACGCCGTGACCGTGCGCGCCTTCAGCCGCCGCGTGCTGGAGGCCGACGGCTTCGTGGTGGACGAGGCGGTGAACGGGATCGAGGGGCTGGAGCGGGCGATGGCCGCCCCCCCGGATCTGGTGATCGTCGACGTCAACATGCGCAAGATGGACGGCTACACCATGCTGCGCGTCCTGCGCCGCGATCCGGGTTTGCGCGACGTGCCCGCCATCATGATCAGCACCGAATCGAAGGACAGCGACCGCGAGCAGGCCCTGCTGGCCGGCGCCAACTGGTACATCGTCAAGCCGCCGCGACCGGAGGTGCTGGTGGAGGCGGCGCGGCTGCTGACCGGGCGGCCTCCCGACATGGAGGGCGCGCCATGAACGATCTGTTCGACCAGTTCGTCGTCGAGGCGCAGGAGCTGCTGGAGACCGCCGGTGCGGCCCTGCTGGCGCTGGAGCGCGACCCGGCCGACCGCGCGTCGGTGGACGAGCTGTTCCGCGCCTTCCACACGCTGAAGGGGTCGAGCGCACTGTTCGACATGGCACCCTTCACCCGGCTGGTCCATGCCGGGGAGGACACGCTGTCGCTGCTGCGCGACGGCCATCGCGCCATGACGCCGGCCCTCATGACGCCGGACTTGGCCGACTTGCTGTTCCGCGCCCTCGACCAGTGCGCCCGCTGGGTCGCGGCGCTGGAAGAGGCCGGCGCGCTGCCCGCCGATGCGGCGGCGGCGGCGGAAGGGTTGGTGCGCGGGCTGGCGGGGGGCGAGGCGGCGGCCGGTGCGGCGGCTTCCGGTGGCGCGGTGGAGGCTTTCCCCTGGGTGGCGGCGCTGACGGACGCGGAGCGCGCCGCCGTGGGCGATGGGGCGCTGACCGCCATCGACTACACGCCCGATCCGGAGTGCTTCTTCACCGGCGACGACCCGCTGGCGCTGTTCCGCCGGGTGCCCGACCTGCGGCTGTTGCGGATCGAGCCGTCGGAACCGCTGCCGCCCCTGGCACAGATGGACCCCTACCGTTGCATCCTGCGCTTCCGCGCCCTGAGCGGTGCCGGGATGGAAGCGGTGACGCCGGCCTTCCGCAGCGTGCCCGATCAGGTGCGGATCGGCAGTGTCACGCTGGCGCCTGCCGCCGTGTCCCCCGCCGCCGCGCCGCCGGATTCGCTGGCGGCGGCGATGCTGGAGGAACAGGCGCGCATCCTCGACCTGCCCGGCAACGCCGCCGAGCGCGACTCCCGCCGCGCCGCGGTGGCGCGGGCGGTCGCCGCGATTCTGACGGCGTTGGGGCAGCCGACGGAGCGCACCGCCGTGGAGGCCGCCTGCGTCGACGCCGGGGCGATGCGCCGGTTTCTGGCCGATGGACCTGCTGAGAAGCCCGCCACGGCCGAGCCGCGATCCGCCTCCGCTCCCGTCCCGCGCCGCGCCCTGCGGGTAGAGCCGGAGCGGATGGACGCGCTGATGGCGCTGGTCGGCGAGCTGTCGGTGGTGAAGGGGCAGTTGGGGCCGCTGGTCCGCCGCGCCGGGAACGGCGAAATGGCCCGCGACCTGAAGAACTTCGAAGCCCGGCTAGACAGCCTGGTCGGCGACCTGCGCCATGCGGCGTTGCGGCTTCGGCTGCTGCCGCTGGCGCGCGTGTTCGATCCGCTGCCCCGGCTGGTGCGCGACACCGCCCGCCGCCTGGACAAGAATGTCGAGCTTGTGCTGGAAGGGGCGGAGACGGAGGCCGACAAGGACATCCTCGACGTGCTGGGCGAGCCGCTGCTGCATCTGGTGCGCAACGCGCTGGACCATGGCATCGAGATGCCGGAGCGGCGGACCGCGGCGGGCAAGCCGCCGGCCGGCACGCTGCGGGTCCGCGCCTTCCAGGACAAGGGCGGGGTGGTGGTGGAGGTGTCGGACGACGGCGCCGGCATCGACCCGGCGGCGATGCGCCGCGCCGCCGTCGCCAAGGGGCTGCTGGAGCCTGACGCCGCAGCGGCGCTGAGCGATACCGACGCGGTGCGGCTGGTCTTCTCCCCCGGTTTCAGCACCGCCGGCCGCGTGTCCGACCTGTCCGGCCGCGGCGTCGGCATGGATGCGGTACGGGCGGCGGTGGAGCGGGCCGGCGGCCGGGTGGAGGTCGTCTCCACCCCCGGCAGCGGCACGCGGGTGCGGCTGTCGCTGCCACTGACGCTCAGCATCACCCGTGTCGTGGTGGTGGAGGCGGCGGGATCGCTCTACGGCATCCCGGTGGCGCTGGTCGGCGGCGTCCAGCGGGTGCCGCGGGCCGAGATTCGTTCGGTGAAGCGGGCGGAAAGCGTCGTGCTGCGCGACCGGGTGGTGCCGCTGGTCCGCCTGCGCCGCCTGTTGGCCCAGTCCGACGACGAACGGGTGCGCGAGGCCGATTGCGTGGTGCTGGCCGAACTGGGCGACGGCCCGGTCGCGGTGGCGGTGGACGATGTCGGCGAGCGCGCCGACGTGGTGCTGCGCCCAATGACCGGGGTTTTGCGGGGTCTGCGCGGCTATGCCGGTACGGCGGTGCTCGGCGACGGCCGGCTGATCCTGGTGCTCGATCTGCGGGAGCTGCTGTGATGCCGATCCGCTATGACGCCGATCTCGCCCGCTTCGAGGCCGCCTGCACGGTGGAGGATGCCCTGCCGCTCGCCGAATGGCTGGAGGCGACCGCCGTGCCGCGGGTGGATCTGTCCGCCTGCACGGAGCTGCACACGGCGCTGCTGCAGCTGCTGATGGCGGCGAGGCCGGTTGTCGCGGCGGGGCCGGAGGATGCGTTTTTGGGGCGCGTCATCCCTCTCCCTCCCACCGGTCCCTGAACACCAGATCCTCCAGCGGCAGGCGCTTGCGCCAGCCCTTGGTTTCCAGTTCCGGCGTCGCTTCGAAATGGGTGACGTAGCCCAGGCAGAGATAGGCGATCGGCACGATCCGCTCCGGGATGCCGAGCGCCTGCTTCAGGGCGTCCTCATGCAGGATGCTGACCCAGCCCACCCCCAGCCCTTCCGCCCTTGCGGCCAGCCACAGATTCTGCACGGCGCAGACGCAGCTGTAGAGGTCCATCGCCGGCATGTGGGTGCGGCCCAGCACCACCGGGCCCGAGCGCTCGCGGTCGCAGGTGATGCACAAATTCACCGGCGCCTCGCGGATGCCTTCCAGCTTGAGGCGGCTGTAGAGGCTGCGGCGCTCGCCCTCGAACATCGCCGCCGCCTCGTCGGTGGCGCGGGTGAAGTCGGTGTGGATGCGCGACTTCACGGCCGGGTCGGTGATGACGATGAAGTTCCACGGCTGCATGAAGCCGACCGACGGCGCGTGATGGGCGGCCAACAGGACACGGTTCAGCACCTCGTCCGGCACCGGGTCCGGCCGGAACTGCCCGCGCACGTCGCGGCGGGAGAAGATCGCCTTGTAAAGCGCGTCGCGTTCCGCCGGGGTGAAGTCTTCATCCATGCGCCGTCACCCCCGCGCGATCAGGTGGACGAAGGACCCCGACGCCAGCCCGCGCCGGCTGCCCAGCATACCCAGGTCGCTGCCGTCCGCCGCCGTGGCGGTCAGCAGCGGCGCGTCGTCGCCGCGCGACAGCGTCGAGGCGTAATGGAACTCGTGCCCCATCAGCGGAGATCCTGCCGGCCCCAGCGGCCCGTCGGCCAGCAGAGCCGCGCGGCGATAGCCCAGATGCAACCGCCGCTTGGCGAAGGAGGTGCGTACCCCCAGCAGCCCGGTCATCGGATGGGTGACGCCGTCGGCGTCCTCCAGCGTTTCACCCATCACCATGTAGCCGCCGCATTCGCCGTAGACCGGCACGCGCTCCGCCGCAGCACGCAAGCCGGCGCGGAAGATGTCGTTGGCGGCGAGGCGGCCTGCATGCAGCTCCGGATAGCCTCCGGGCAGATAGACGGCGTCGGCGTCCTGCGGCGGCGCCTCATCCGCCAGGGGAGAGAAGAAGCGCAGTTCCGCACCCGAAGCCTGCCAGCCGGCGGTGAGGTGCGGATAGACGAAGGTGAAGGCGGCATCCCGCGCGATGGCGATCCGCTGTCCCAGCGGCGGCAGGGCGGGGGCGTCGCTGCCGCGCCCGGCCCGTGACGGCTTGGCCAACGCGACGACGCGGTCGAGATCGACATGCTCCGCGATGAAGCGGCCGAGGGCGGCCAGCCGGTCGGCCAGCCCCTCCGTCTCGTCGGCCTGGACGAGGCCGAGATGGCGTTCGGGCAGGCTGAGGTCGGGCGCGCGCGGCAGGGCGCCCAGCAGGGGAATGCCCAGCGCTTCGATGGCGTTGCCGGCCAGCGCGGTGTGGCGCGGGCTGCCGACATTGTTCAGCACGACGCCGCCGATGGTCACGTCGTCGCGGTAGGTGGCGAAACCCTTTACCAGGGCCGCGGCCGACTGCGACTGGCCCTTGGCGTTCACCACCAGCAGGACCGGCCAGCCGGTGCGCGCCGCGATCTCCGCCGTCGAACCGGTGCCGGTGGCGCCGACCCCGGCCACGCCGTCGAACAGGCCCATCAGCGCTTCGCAGACCAGCAGGTAGGCGCCCTCGGCGGCGCGGGCGGCCAGACCGTCCAGCAGGTCCGGTCCCATCGCCCAGGTGTCGAGGTTCACGCTCGGCCGGCCGGTGGCGGCGCGGTGGAAGGCCGGGTCGATATAGTCCGGCCCCGACTTCACCGCCCCCACCGCCACGCCGCGGTCGCGCAGCGCCGCCAGCAGTCCCAGAGTCAGCGTCGTCTTGCCGGTGCCCGATGCCGGGGCGGCGATGATGAGACCATTAGCCATGCTGAAGCGCCGTCTGGGCGGGCAGCCACTCCAGCGCCGGGCGCAGCCGCACCACCTCGCCGATCACGATGATGGCGGGCGGTTCCAGGTCACTGGCCGCCAGATCGGCGACGCAGGTGCCGAGGGATGTGACGAGGCTTTTCTGGTTGGCGGTCGTCGCCTCCGTCACCACGCCGACGGGGGTGTCGGCGGACAGGCCGCCGGCCATCAGCTCCGCCGCGATGGTCGGCAGCGCCTTCCAGCCCATATAGAGGATCAGCGGCGCCTTGGTGGCGGCCAGCGCCCGCCAGTCGGGCCCGCCGCCCAGCGAATGGCCGGTCGCCAGGATCACCGCCTGATTGGTGTCGCGGTGGGTCGCCGGGATGCCGGCATAGGCCGGGCCGGCGATGCCGGAGGTGATGCCGGGAACGATGCGGAAGGGGATGCCCTCCGCCGCCAGCGCCTGTGCCTCCTCGCCGCCGCGGCCGAAGACGAAGGGATCGCCGCCCTTCAGCCGCAGGACGCGGTGCCCCTCCTTCGCCAGCTCGATCAGGCGGTTGGTGATGTCGTCCTGGTGGGCGGAGGGCCGGCCGCCGCGCTTTCCGGCGAACTCCAGCCTTGCCGACGGGCTGGCGAGCGCCATGATCCGTTCGCCCACCAGCGCATCATGGACGATGACGTCGGCTTGCCTTAGACCTTGCAGGGCCAGCAGGGTGAGCAAGCCGGGGTCGCCGGGGCCGGACCCGGCCAGCCAGACGCTGCCGGGGGCGAAGGGGACCAGGACGCTTTCGGGAATGGACGACTCAAACGACATGAACGCGGACTCGAGGCTGGAAGGCGGAAAGACGGACGGCGGGGCCGGGGAGGGCTCCGGCATGCCGGAGCATGCTACACCCTTGCGCCGTGGCTGGACGACGGGAACCTGCGCCACCGCCGCGGCGCGGGCGGCGGCAGAGGCGCTGTTCGGCGGGGAGTTCCCCGACCCGGTGACCGTGACCCTGCCCGGCGGCCAGACCCCTGCCTTCGCCCTGGCGGTGACGGAGCGGGGAGAGGGGGCGGACGGACCCTGGGCAATGGCCGGCGTGGTCAAGGATGCCGGCGACGATCCCGACGTGACCCATGGCGCGCTGGTGCGGGCGCGGGTCTGGCACGGTGCGCCCGGCAGTGGCGTGACGTTCCGCGCCGGCCCCGGCGTCGGCACCGTGACCCTGCCTGGCCTGCCGCTGCCGGTCGGCGAACCGGCGATCAACCCGGTGCCGCGCAGCATGATCGTGCAGGCGGTGGGGGAGGCGGCGAGCGCCGCCGGTCAGACTGCCGACTTGGTGGTGGAGGTCGGGGTGGAGAATGGCGAGCAACTCGCCAAGCGCACCATGAACGGGCGGCTCGGCATTCTCGGCGGGCTGTCGATCCTGGGGACGACGGGGATCGTCGTGCCCTATTCCTGCGCGGCCTGGATCGCCTCGATCCAGCGCGGCATCGATGTGGCGCGGGCGGCCGGGCTGACCCATGTCGCGGCCTGCACCGGCGCCCTGTCGGAAAAGGCGGTGGTGGCGCGTTATGGCCTGTCCGAACAGGCGCTGCTCGACATGGGCGATTTCGTTGGCGGCACGCTGAAATACCTGCGCCGACACCCCATTCCCCGCCTGACCCTGTGCGGCGGCTTCGCCAAGTTCGGCAAGCTGGCGCGCGGGCTGATGGATTTGCACAGCAAGCGCAACAGCGTTGATTTCGACTGGCTGGCCGAACGCTTGGCGGACCTCGGCGCCGGGCCGGACCTGATCGCGCAGGCGCGCGGCGCCAACACGGCGGCGCAGGTGCTGGGCTTGGCGGACGCCGCCGGCCTGCGGCTGGCCGATCATGTGGCCGATCTGGCCCGCCGCGCCGCGCAGGATGTGCTGGAAGACGCGCCGGTCGCCGTCGAGGTGCTGGTCACCGACCGCCAGGGGCGCATCGTCGGGATGGCTCCCTCTCCCTCTCTTGTGAACCCTCTCCCCCCCGGGGAGAGGGCAGGGTGAGGGGGATGCATGGCGAGAGGCGTCCGGCAAGCGGTTCCCCCTCACCCAACCCTCTCCCCGGGGGGGAGAGGGCCTTTTCGCATGTGGGACGGGCAAACTCACTCCCCCAGCCCCCGATAGCGGCGGACATGGCTGCCGTCATAGAGCGCGCTGCAGCGGAACTCCTCATGGCCCAGCGCCGGGCCGACCAGGATCAGCGCGGTCCGTTCCATCGGTGAGGCCGCGACCTGGGCGGCGATGTCGGCCAGCGTTCCGCGCAGCACCCGCTCGTCCGGCCAAGTGGCGCGATAGACCACCGCCGCCGGGCAGTCGGCGCCGTAGAGCGGGGTCAGCCGCTCCACCACCCGGTCGATGACGTGGATCGACAGGTGGATCGCCAGTGTGGCGCCCGAGGCGCCCAGCACCTCCAGCGTCTCGTTGGCCGGCATGGCCGAGGCGCGGCCTTCGGTGCGGGTCAGGATCAGCGTCTGGCTGACCTCCGGCAGGGTCAATTCCCGCCCCAGCGCGGCCGAGGCGGCGGCGAAGGCCGGCACGCCGGGGGTGATGGTGTAGGGGATGCCCAACTCCCGCAGTGCGCGGGTCTGCTCGCCGAGCGCGCTGTAGACCGACAGGTCGCCGGAATGCAGCCGGGCGACGTCCTGCCCGGCGGCATGGGCGGCCTGGAACTCGGCGACGATCTCCTCCAGGGTCAGCGGCGCGGTGTCGATGATCCGTGCGTCGTCCGGCGCATGGGCGATGATCTCCTTCGGGACCAAGGAGCCGGCATAGAGGCAGACCGGGCAGCGCGCGATCAGGTCGCGGCCGCGCAGGGTCAGCAGGTCGGGAGCGCCCGGTCCGGCACCGATGAAATGGACGGTCATGAGCGGGTCTCCGAAAGGGCGACTGCGGGCAAGGCGAGCGCAACGGTGGCGCGGGGGGTGGAGCGGCGCGGCAGCAGCAGGCGCGATCCCGGCCCGGCGGCGGCCAGCGCCGCGGCCTCCGCCACCGAGGCCAGCCCGACCGCGGCCAGCACGGTAGCCGAGCGGGTGTGGACGCGGTCCTGCGCGGCCAGCATCGCGTCCTCCCCGATGAAGCGAAGCGGCAGGCCCAGCGCGCGGGCTGCCTCCGCCAATCCCGCCTCGTCCGCCTTCATCGCCGGGGCGGCCAGCGCCGCCAGCTGGCGCGCGGCGTCGGGCAGGGCCGCCTCGTCGAAGGCGGCGGCGACCAGACCGGCGATCTCCTCCCAGCCGCAGCCGCGGCGGCAGCCGAGACCGACGAAGACCGGGCCGAACAGCAGGGCATCGGGGGTCAGGCGGTCCATGCGCCCTCCGCATACGGCTTCTCGGTATAAGGCTTTTCCGCCCGCCACAGCGTGACCGGCATCGCCGCCCGCCAGCCGCGGAAGCCGCCGACAGCCGAGGCGCGCGCCACCGAAATCTGGGTCAGCTCACCGCCCAGCCGCTTGTGTGCGTCGATCAGCACCGCTTCGCTTTCCAGCGTCACCGCGTTGGCGGCGATCCTGCCGCCGGGAGGCAGGGCGTTCCAGCAGGCCGCCAGCACGCCGTCCGCCGTCAGCCCGCCGCCGATGAAGATGGCGTCCGGCCGCTCCAGACCGTCCAGCGCCGCCGGAGCCTTGCCGCGAGCCAGTTGCAGGCCCGGAACTCCGAGAGTCGCGGCGTTGGCGAGGATGCGGGCGATCCGCTCCGGGTGATGCTCGACGGCGACGGCGCGGTTGGCGGAGTCGCATAGCATCCATTCGATGCCGATCGACCCCGACCCGGCGCCGACATCCCACAACAGCTCTCCCCGGCGCGGAGCCAGGAAGGACAGGGTGACGGCGCGCACCTCGCGCTTGGTGATCTGGCCGTCATGCTCGAACCAGTCGTCCGGCAGGCCGGGAGCCAGCGGCAGGACGCGCGCGCCGAGAGCGGCGACGCAGTCGAGCGCTATGGTGTTGAGGTCGGCGACCTGCATTGTGCTCCAGGCATCGGCGCTGGCTTCCAGCCTGCCCTCGCGTGGGCCGCCCATCGCCTCCAGCACCGTGAGGCTCGAGGCGCCGAAGCCACGGGCGCGCAGCAGGGCGGCAAGCTTGGCCGGGGTCGTTCCGTCCCAGGAAAGAAGCAGCAGTTTGGCATTCGGTTGCAGATGCGGAACGACCAGTTCCAGCGGCCGGCCATGGACGGTCAGGCAGCGGCAGTCCTGCAACGGCCAGCCCAGCCGGGCTGCGGCGAGGCTGAAGGCCGAAGCTGCCGGGATCACCGTCGTTTCCGCAGCCGGAACGAGCCGCGACAGCGTTGCGCCCACCCCGTACCAGGACGGATCACCGCTCGCCAGCACGCAGACCCGCTGTCCGCGCCGGGCGAGCAGGCCGGGGAAGGCGTCGGTCATCGGCGACGGCCAACTCAGCCGTTCCTGTCCCGCAACGACCGGTACGAGATCGAGGTGGCGGCTTCCGCCATAGAGGATCGCGGCACCTTCCACCGCCGCACGGGCGGCGGGCGACAAACCGTCCCAGCCATCCTCGCCGACGCCGACGATGGTGAGCCAGCGGGCGGTTCCCATGCTATCCATGGCGCCGATCCTGACGGGTGGGGAGGGGGAGATGGTCAAGGCGCTGATGGTCAAAGTACTGATCCTGGGCGGCGCGACGGAGGCGACGGCGCTGGCGAAGCGGCTCGCCGGCCATCCGCGCATCGACGCCCGCGTGTCGCTGGCCGGCCGCACGAAGAAGCCGGTGTTGCCGCCGCTGCCGACCCGCATCGGCGGCTTTGGCGGGGTGGAGGGCTTGGCCGACCATTTGCGTGCCGAGGGTATCGGCGCGGTGATCGACGCAACGCATCCCTTCGCGGACCAGATTTCCGCCAATGCCGCCGCGGCCTGCGCGCAGGTTGGCGTGCCGCTGCGTGTCCTGACCCGGCCGGCCTGGGTGGCGGGGCCGGGCGACCGCTGGATCGGCGTGCCGGACATGGATGCCGCGGCACTGGCCTTGCGCGACCTGGGCGACACCGTGTTCCTGACCATCGGCCGGCAGGAGGTCGCGGCCTTCGAGGCGATGCCCGATAAGCGCTACCTGATCCGCGCGGTGGACCCGCCGGAGCCGCTGCCGGCCCTGCCGCGCATGAGCCTGATCCTCGACCGTGGGCCGTTCACCGTGGAGGGCGAACTGGCGCTGATGCGTGGGGAACAGGTTGATGTCGTGGTGAGCAAGAACAGCGGCGGCCGGGCAACCGACGCGAAGCTGGAGGCCGCGCGGGAGTTGGGCCTGCCGGTGGTGATGGTGGAACGGCCGGCGGGCAACGGCGTGGCGGAACTGCACGACGTGGACGCGGCGGTGGGGTGGCTGGAGGGGGTCTGAGGCTTTTGCGTCTTCAGCCGATGCCCCCTCCCTAACCCTCCCCCGCTTCGCGGGAGAGGGGACTGCCGCCGCTTCGCGATTGAAACCACGCCGCCAAGCGTCCTGCCCCCTCTCCCGCGAAGCGGGGGAGGGATGGGGAGGGGGCAACGCGGCCCGCACTATCGTCACACCCATCCTCACCCCCGGTAATGCCGGGGGGTGTAGACCCAGCGCCCGCCATCCGCCCGCGCCACGAACCGCGTGTGCGAGGCGCCGATGATCACCAGCGTGCGCATGTCGGCCTGCTCCGCCCGCACCTCGCCGAGCGTGGTCACCGTCAGCTCCTCGTCATGACGGCCGACGGCGCGGCCCAGCACGATGGGGGTCTCAGGCGTGCGGATGTCGCGCAGGGCGTCGAAGGCGGCCCCCAGCTGCCAGGGCCGGGCCTTGGAGATCGGGTTGTAGAGCGCGATGACGAAATCCGCCTCCGCCGCCAGCCGCAGGCGCCGCAGCACCACCTCCCACGGCTTCAGATTGTCGGACAGCGAGATGGCGCAGAAATCATGCCCGAGCGGCGCCCCCGCCCGCGCCGCGGCGGCCTGCATGGCGGAAACGCCGGGATCGACCGAGAGATGCACCGCATGCCACGCCTCGGGGGCGGCCGGGTCGTCCAGCGCCTCGAAGATCGCGGCGGCCATGGCGAAGATGCCGGGGTCTCCGCCCGACACCACCGCCACCCGCCGGCCCTGCGCCGCCAGATCCAAAGCGAAGCGGGCGCGGTCCAGTTCCACCCGGTTGTCGGAGGCGTGGCGCACCTGATCTCCCGGCGGCACACGCTCGACATAGGGGAAATAGCCGACGAGGTCGGTCGCCTCGGCCAGATCGCGCCGGGCCTCCGGCGTCAGCCAATCCTCCGGGCCGGGGCCTAGCCCCACCACCTTGAGCCAGCCAGTGTTCTCCGGGGCAGTCATCCGCGCTTGCCCTCGCCCGGAATGACGATCTGGGAGAAGTAGGGGGCGACGTCCGGCGCCTCCAGGAAGGGCATGAAGCGCTGTTCGTCCATGCTGGCGCGCTCCACGTACCATGCCCGCTCCGCCAGTCCGGCGGCGGCGATGGCGCGGCGGACCTTGGGCAGGTTCTGGCCCAGCTTCATCACCACGCAGGCATCGGCGGCGGTCAGGGCGCGGACCAGAGACTCCTCGTCCAGCGTGCCGGGAATCACCGACAGCACGTCGTCGCGCAGCATCAGCGGACGTGGCAGCAGAGAAGCGCTGCACACCATGCTGGTGACGCCGGGGACGACCTCCGTCGCAAAACGGCCGGACAGGCGCAGGAACAGATGCATGAAGGAGCCGTAGAAGAACGGATCCCCTTCGTTCAGGGCTGCGACCGAACGGCCGGCGGCGAGATGGGCGGCGATGCGCTCGGCGGACTCGTCGAAGAAGGCCTCGATCTGGCGGCCATAGTCCGGGTGGGTCGGCGGCAGTTCCACCGTCACCGGATAGACCATCGGCAATTCGATCTGGTCGGCGGTGATCGCCTGGTCGGCGATGCGGCGGGCCTGCCCCCGGGTGCCGCGCTTGCAGAAATAGGCGACGACCGGGCAGGCGCCGATGGTGCGCACCGCCTTCAACGTCATCAGCTCCGGATCGCCGGGGCCGACGCCGACGCCGAACAGGGTGCCGGAGGTGGGGGTCTCGCCGCTCATTCGACGTCGCTCGCCAGGGCGTTGACGGCGGCGGCGGCCATGGCGCTGCCGCCGCGCCGGCCCCGGATCGCCAGATAGGGGACGCCGAAGGGGTTCTCGGCCAGCGCCTCCTTGCTTTCCATGGCGCCGACGAAGCCGACGGGGAAGCCCAGGATCGCCGCCGGTTTCGGCGCGCCGGCCGCCAGCATCTCCAGCAGGTAGAACAGCGCGGTCGGCGCGTTGCCGATGGCGACCATCGATCCGCCCAGCCGGTCGCCCCACAAATCGAGCGCGGCGGCGGAGCGGGTGTTGCCGATGGTCCTGGCCAGATCGGGCACCGTGGGATCGCGCAGGGTGCAGACCACCGCATTGTCGGCCGGCAGGCGGGCGCGGGTCACGCCATGGGCGACCATCTCGCTGTCGCAGAGGATGGGGGCGCCGGCGCGCAGAGCGGCGCGGGCGGCACTGCCGACATCGGTGGAGAACAGCAGGTCCTGGGCCGCATCGACCATGCCGCACGCATGGATGACGCGCACCGCCACCGGCTTCAGGTCGTCGGGAATGGCGGAGAGGTCGGCCTCCGCCCGGATGGTGGCGAAGGACTGGCGGTAGATGGCCGCTCCGTCGCGGATATAGTCGTAGAGCGGCTCAGGCACCGGTGGACTCCTCGGTCAACAGATCCGCGACGCGGGCCACGGCGTCGGCGGGGGACAGGCCGGTGTGCCCCTGCATATGTCGGGCATCGTCACCGGGTTTTGCGTTCAGGGCGACGTCATACACGCCGTCGCGGGCGGTCAGGGTGACATCGGCGATGGCGGGATGGGCACAGCCCTTGGCGCAGCCCGACACATGCACCATTCGGACATGGTCCAGCAAGGGGCCTGCGCGCTCGGCGATGGCGAGCGCGGTCGCATGGGTGTCGGTGGTGCCGACATCGCAGCCGCCCGCCCCGCTGCAGGCGGTCAGCTTCAGCCGGCGGTCGGCGTGGGAGAGGATGGCGCCGTGGGCGTGGGCGACATGCCCTGCGTCCGTGGTGGGAGCGACAAGGATCAGGGCGCGCCAGGGGGTGATGCGGAACTCGACGCAGGCGGAGGCGAGGGCCGAGAGGGTGGCGGCGGTGAGGCGGCCGAAGGGGAAGGCCGTGGTGAGGAAGGCCGGCGTCTCCCCAATGCGGGATCCCTTCTCCCCCCCGGGGAGAAGGTTAGGATGAGGGGGTTCGGCGGAGCCGAAGACATCCATGACGTGCGCCACTTGCCCCCACCCTGACCCTCCCCCGCTCTCAGCGGACCTATGGTCCGCCTGTCGCGTCAGCACAAAGCGGAGCTTTGTGCGAGAGCTGGGCGGGGGAGGGGATATCAGCGGGGAAAGGCACGTTGCGAAAGGCTCGGTGCCTATTGCCGCGACCAGCCCCACCATGCGGCGCGGCGGCTCCGGCAACTCGGCGCGCAACTCCAGGAAGGCGCGGCCCAACGCCGACGCCACATCCGCCACATCGTCGGTCCGGCACAGGCCGAGCGGTGCCGCCTTCGCCAGCGTGCCGCCCAGCGACACCCGGAAGTGTTCCGCGTCCACCGCGTCGAAGCGTACGTCCGTGCTGCTGTCCGCCAGATGGCCGATGCCGCCGCCGCAGACCAGCCAGCCGAACTTCGGCGGCAGGCGGTGCAGGGCGGTGTCCGCCGCCAGCCGCGCGTCGAGCGTACGTGCCACCCCCCGTACGTCCATCGGCGCGGACGGGTCCAGCCCGGCAGTGGGAGAACACAGCACATTGCGCACGGCCTCGCTCGCCGCGTCGGCGGAGACGTAGCCCATGTCGCGCAGGGCGTCGGTCACCGGTTCCAACGCGTCGGCGGCGATGCCGCGGAGCTGCAGGTTGCCGCGGTGGCTGAGATCGATCAAACCGTTGCCGTAACGATCCGCCAGGTCCGCGATGCGGCGGGCATGCTCGGCGGGCAGCACGCCGGCGGGGACGCGAACGCGCAGCAGAAACCCGTCACCGACCCGCATCGGCGCCAGCACGCCGGGGCAGGTGCCGCGGCGTCTCGGCTGGTTGGCGACGGGGGTCGTCATACGGCGGTCTCCCGGAGGCGCCGCAGATCCTCCGCGGTGGAGTTGCGGCGGGGATGCCACAGGCCGCGGTCGAGCGCCTCGCTCATGCGCGCCAGAATGTGCCGGGCAGCGGCCGGATTGGCATGCGACAGGAAGTCCCACACCTCCGCATCCTCGACGTACGCGTCATACAGCTGGTCGAAATGGGCGGGGCGTACGGCATCGGTGGTGGCGGCGAAGGCGAACAGCGTGTCGACGCCGGCCGCCAGCTCCGCCGCGCCGCGATAGCCGTGGCGCATCATCCCCTGGATCCAGCGCGGATTGGCCGCCCGGCCGCGCAGGGTGCGGGCGATCTCCTCCGCCAGGGTGCGGACGGCGAGTTTCTCCGGATCGGCGCTGTCGAGATGGTAGAGCGCCGGTTCGGACTCCTCCAGCGCGGCGGCGGCGGCGAATCCGCCCTCGAACTGCATGAAACCGTCGGTGGACAGAACGTCATGCTCGCGCTGATCCTGGTGGTGGACCAGCGCGTCGGCGCCGCCGACCCGGCGGCGGAACAATGCCGGCAGCGGCACGCCCTCCAGCCCGGCGCCATAGGCGTGGCAGCCGCCCTCCAGATAGGCGGCGCCGAAATCGGCCCGCGCTGTCCAGTCGCCGCGCGCGATCATGCCGGACAGCGCGGTGCCGTAGATGCCGGGCGCGGCGCCGAAAATGCGCGCGGTGGCCCAGCGGCGGGCGTCCTCCGCCTTGGTGCCGGATGCCGCAAGGCGCTGTTCCTCGGCCCGCGCGGTGGCGGCCAGCGGGTTGGTGTCGTCCGGCTCGTCCAGCCCGGCGACGGCGCGTACCGCCTGGTCGAACAGGGCGATCTGCTGCGGGAAGACATCGCGGAAAAGGCCGGAGATGCGCAGCGTCACATCCACCCGCGGGCGGCCAAGCACGCCGGCCGGCATGATCTCGTAGCCGGTGACGCGGCCGGAGCCGTTCTCCCAGATCGGACGGACGCCCAGCAGGGCCAGCGCCTGGGCCAGTTCGTCGCCGCCGGTGCGCATGGCGGGAGTACCCCAGCAATCGACCACCAGCCGGCGCGGCCAGTCGCCATGATCCTGGAGATAGCGGGTGATCAGCGCGTCCGCCGCCTGCCAGCCGAGCGTCCAGGCGGTCGGCGTCGGCACGCCGCGCGGGTCGAGCGCATAGAGGTTGCGGCCGGTCGGCAGCGTGTCCGCCCGTCCGCGCGCCGGCGAGCCGCCGGGGCCGGGGCGGACGAATCGGCCGTCCAGCCCGTCGAGCAGCGCCCGCATCTCCGCCTCGCCGCAGGCATCGACAGCGTTGGCGACCATGGCCGGATCGGCGGTGCGCGCGATGCCCGTACGAGACACTGCGGCGGTCAGGCGGTCGCGGCGCTCGCCGGTCGGGCTGTGGCCGAAGACATGCAGGCCGTCGCGGATCTGCAACTCCTTGATGTCGCAGAGATGGGCGTCCAGCCGCGACAGGATGGCGTCGGGATCGTCGTCGGGACGCAGATTGCAGTCGGCGGCGACGCCGGATTTCCAGGCGAGGTCGAGGATCGTCTCGCGCAGCATGCCCAGCCGCCTGGGGTCGAGCCCGGTCGCCTGCGAATACTCGTCGATGGCGGTTTCCAGCGCGGCAAGCTCGCCGTAGAGGCCGGATTCCACCGGCGGCGGGGTCAGGTGGCCGATCAGGACGGCGCCCAGGCGGCGGCGGGCCTGCACGCCCTCGCCGGGGTTGTTGACGATGAAGGGATAGAGGGTCGGCAGGGCGCCGCCGACGATCTCCGGCCAACATTCCGCCGACAGCGCCACCGCCTTGCCCGGCAACCATTCCAGCGTGCCGTGGGCGCCGATCTGCACCAGGGCATGGATGCCGACGGCATGGCGCAGCCACAGATGGAAGGCGAAATAGCCGTGACTGGGGGGCGTATCGGGGTCGTGGTGCTGGGCGGTGGTCAGGGCACCGTGGCCGCGGCTGGGCTGCACCGCCACCACCGCGTTGCCGCACGGCAGGATTCGGAAGGCGAAGGCGCCGTCTTGGCAGGCGGGATCGGCGGCGGGCTCGCCCCAGGTCTGGGCGATGCGTGCGCGGACCTCCGGCGGGGCGAGGCGCTGGTAGTCGGCCAGCGACAGTGTCGGGGTGGGGGCGGCGGTCAGGGCCGCCATCAGCTCGGCGCCCCCACCCAAGATGGTGTCCGGAATTGCGGACAGGCTGTAGCCCTCGGCGGACAGGCGGTGGAGCATCGCCACCGTGCTGGCCGGACTGTCGAGGCCGACCGCATGGCCGATGCCGCCGCCGGGGCCGGGATAGTCGGACAGCACCAGCGCCAGGCGGCGCTCCGCCCGCGGGGTGCGGGACAGGCGGACCCAGCTTGCCGCGAGGTCGGCGGTGAAGGCCACCCGGTCGGGGATCGGGCGCAGGACCGGGGCGGCGAATTGCAGGTCGGGGTCGGGGTCGCCCGCCGTCTTGAACGCGATGGCGCGGGCGATGATGCGGCCGTCCATCTCCGGCAGCACGACGTTCATGGCGAGGTCGGACGGACCGAGGCCGCGTGACGAGGCCTGCCAGCCGGCTTCCGGCGTCGTGGACAGGATGGCCTGCAGGACCGGGCTGCCGTTGGCCTCCAGGGGAGAGCCGTCCTCGCGCGCCGCCGAGAAGGCGGTGGTGTTGACGACCACGGCGGCGTTCTGCGCGGTCAGGCTGGCGCGCATCCAGGCGGCGCAGTCCGGCTCCTTCAGGCTGGCGACGAACAGTGGGCGGGGGGCGAGGCCACGGGCAGCCAGCGCGTCGCACAGCGCGTGGATCGGGGCGAGGTCGCCAGCCAGCAGGTGGGAGCGGTAGAAGACGACGGCGGCCACCGGTGCATTTGCGGTGACGGGGCCGCTCCAGCCGTCATAGGCGCCGAATCGCGGGACCGGGGCAGGGTCGTCATGGGGCAGGGGCATGCCGGCCAAGGTCGCGGCGCAGGCCAGCAGATGGGCCATGTTGGCCGGACCGCCCTCGGTGAAATAGCGCCAGAGGCGGTCGGCCGAGTCCGGAGGAACGGTGCCGTAGGCGGTGAGGTTGGGGTCGGGCTGTGCCTCGCCCGGCAGGACGGCGAGCGGGATGCCACGCTCGCGGCAGAGGGCGGAGAGACGGTCGAGGCCGTAGCGCCAATAGCCGCTGCCGCCAAGCAGACGCAGGACCACCAGTTTCGCCTTGGCAACGATGTTCTCGGCGTAGAGGTCGACCGACAGGGGGTGGCCGAGCCGGTTGAGGTTGGCGAGGCGGAGGCTGGGCAGCCGCCCGCGTGCCGAGCGCCACGCGGCGGCGAGCGCGGTCAGGTCGCTGTCGGAAAAGGACAGCATGACGAGGTCGGCCGGCGTCTGCCCCAGATCTTCCGCCTGGGGGCCGGCGTCCAGTTCGTCCTGGCGGGCGGCGAGCAGGTGCATGGTTCGATGTCCAGGGGCGGCGGTGCCCCCTCCCTCCCACGGCTGCGCCGCGGGTCCCTCCCTCCCCCTCTTCGAGGGAGAGGGCAGGTTTGCTATGTGGCGGCAGTCCCCTCTCCCACCGACGGTGGGGGAGGGTTAGGGAGGGGGCAAACGCCGCGACACCCTAACTCTTACCCGACAACCGCCCGTGTCACCGCATCGCGGTCCAGCCCGGTCTCGCCGATCACCACCAGACGGCTGCGGCGCTCCTCGCCGGGCTTCCACAGGCGGTCGTAGTGGGTCTGGATGCGGGTGCCGACGCCCTGGACCAGCAGGCGCATCGGCTTGCCGGGCACGTCGATGAAACCCTTCAGGCGCAGAACGCCATGCAGGCCGGCGACCTGCTCCAGCGTCATCGCCAGACGGGCGGGGTCGGGCTGCGACGGCAGTTCCACCACGAAGCTGGTGAAGTCGTCGTGGTCGTGGCCTTCCTCGTCGTCATGGTGGCTGGGACGGTTGGCGAGGTCGTCCTCCACCGCCGCACCGACGCCGAGCAGGACCAGCGGATCGACGGCGCCCTGCGACGCGCGGACCAGCTTGGCGTCGCGGCCGACCGCGTGGCTCAGCGCGCTGCGGATCAGCTCCTCGACACGGGCGAGGTCGCCGGCGGCCACCAGATCGGTCTTGTTGACGACGATCAGGTCGGCGCAGAGCAGCTGGTCCTCGAACACCTCTTCGATCGGCGTCTCGTGATCGACGGTGCCGGCGGCGTCGCGCTGGGCCTCCATCGCGGCGGGATCGGGGGCGAAACGGCCCTCCGCCGCCGCCGCGGCGTCGACCACGGCGATGACGCCGTCGACCGTGACCCGCGTCTTGATCGCCGGCCAGTTGAAGGCCTGGACCAGCGGCTTCGGCAGCGCGAGGCCGCTGGTCTCGATCACGATGTGCTCGGGCGGGTCCGGCCGGGCCAGCAGCTTCTCGATGGCCGGAACGAAGTCGTCGGCGACGGTGCAGCACAGGCAGCCGTTCGCCAGCTCGATCACGTCGTCTTCGGTGCAGGTCGGGTTGCCGCAGGCGCGCAGGATGTCGCCGTCGATGCCGACATCGCCGAACTCGTTGATGATCAGCGCCAGCCGGCGGCCGTCGGCCTTTTCCAGCAGGCCACGGATCAGCGTGGTCTTGCCGGCGCCGAGGAAGCCGGTGATGACGGTCGCCGGAACCTTGCCGGCGACCGTTTTCGCAAGTGCGGACATGGGCTTGTTTCCTTAACGCGCGCCGGGCTGGACCCGCAGGGCCGGGCTGGACTCGGTCTCGCGGACCAGACCGCTCATCAGCCAGCCGCAGGCGCTGCCCAGGATCGCCCAGAACAGGGCGGCCCCGCCGAGAGAGGCGGTGACGAAGCGGGCGGCCAGTTCCGGCGGAACCGCACCTTCGGCGCTTTCCGGATGGGGCGCGCCGATCAGATGGGGCAGCGCGGCGGCCAGGACGGCGGCGGCGATGACCAGACGGTTGCGGGCGAAGGCGAGCGCAGCCATGCAGACGCCGGCCCCGGCGGCGGCGGACAGCCACCAGAGCTGACGCAGCTCAAGCTCCGCCCCGGCCATGCCCGGCAGTTCGGGGGCCAAGCCGAAAGCGGGCGCCAGCGAGACGGCGACGAAGCCGCCCATGCCCCACACCAGCCCGCGCCGCGCATCGACCGGCCGGCCGGCCAGCAGGATCGCCGCACCCAGCAGCAGCGCATAGGCGACGCCGGTCAGCAGGTTGGCGACGATGGTCAGGCCGATGCGCTGCATCGCCTCGTCCAGCGTCGTCGGCACGCCTTCGCCGACCTCGCGCACGGGGCCGTGCTGATGCGACGGCGCAGGCGCGCCGGCAGGCGCCGCGGAGGCTGCGGGAGGCGGAGTGACCACCTCGTACTTCTCGGCTTCGAGGATCAGCGGGACGGTTGTCGCCTGCTGAACGACGGACGCGGCCGTGCCGGAGAGCACGCCCGCGACCAAAGCGGCTGTGAACAGCCGCCGGATCAGATCCATGACCCGCTGCTTAGTGGCAGGGGAACGCGAAGGAGTGACGGGTGTCGTGCGCCGCGTCGTGGATCTGCTGCGGCTGGGCAAAGCCGACGCCGTACAGCAGGAAGGTGCCGAGCAGGATCGCGGCAAAGGCGGCGACCGCGGCCTGTGCGGCGCTATGGGTCGCGGAGTTGCCGACGGAATTGATGGAACGGGTGGTCATCGAAGACATCCTTGCTCTCCCGCCACACCCGGCGGGGTTGGGAAAGGTTGATACGTCCGCCGGCAGGTTTCCTGGCTCGCGGGTCGCCGCATCGCCGTCCGCCTTCCCGGCCGCGAAGGGCCAGTGGCATGATGGACGGGATGCTCGCCGCTTACAGTTGCGGGGGCAGCCGCGGCATTGGCGCCTCCAAAGAAGCTCCGCACCGCATTCCCTATTATCCCCGCCGCCCGTCAGGACGGGCAGGGCACCGTCGGACGCCCACCATCGCAGTGCCGCGCGCGTTTGGCAAGCCCACAATAAGGTGTCTGCCGCACGGACGATCTTGCATGCCGACATTTTGGATGCTGTCATGTTTAGCGGACAGAGTGTCCGGAAATCCGACACTTTTCGGTGTTAGGGTAAGCGAGTGGATGGAGGGCGCCGCAGCGAAACCGGCGGAGAAACAATGGGGCCGACGGCCCGACCGAAGCGAACCCGGCCGTGGCACGCTTCGTGCGTACAACAATCGGTGAAACGTCCCGCCGCATGGCGGCTCCCGGGCTTGAAGCCCGGTCATAAGCGCCGGGCATAAGCCCGGAAATAAGGACGAACGGGAGGAGAATTCGCGACCGATGAACGCCGCACCCACCGACGACATCATCCTGGAAGCGCGCAACCTGACGAAGGAGTTCAAGGGGTTCGTGGCGGTTCGGGATGTGA